>CAISER010000015.1 GCA_903884375.1 Candidatus Collierbacteria bacterium
ACATGAATTATCAATTAACGACAGAAAGGCAGGTGAGAAATAATGAAAAACTGTACATGTTGCGGTGATGAATGCAAATGCGGAGATTGTAAGTGTTAGTTTGGTTTAACACCACCGTGATCGCGCGACACGGTGGTGAGATGGTGAGAAGAATGGTATAATATAGGATATGACATATTTTAATCGAGGTGGAGGTGACAGTAGAAGCCAGTTTTATGGAAGCCGAAGCGGTGGCGACAGGCGTGAAAGAGCAGAGATGTTTGATGCTGTCTGTGCCAAATGTGGCGCCAACTGCCAAGTTCCCTTTAAGCCCAATGGTAGAAAAGAAGTTTTCTGTAGTAAGTGTTTTGGTGAGATGAATGGTGAAGAACCAAGAGAATCAAGAAGAGGAAATCGATTTGAGAGTAGAGGAAACGATAGAGGTTTTGGAGACAGACCAAGATTTGATAAACCCATGTTTAGTGCTATTTGTGATGAGTGTGGAGATAACTGCCAAGTTCCTTTCGAACCAAGAAACGGGAAACCGGTACTTTGTAGTGATTGTTTTGCCAAAAAAGAAGGTAAGGGAAATGATAATAGTGCTTTCTCTCCCAGGCCTTCAGGTGGCAATGTCGACCTTTCCGAGCTAAATGCCAAACTGGATAAAATAATTAAATTGCTTTCTCCTTCCGAACCAAAGAATATTACGGAGAAGATTTTGGAGACTATTGAGGTTACTTCCGGCAAGAAAGTCGCTACGCCTAAGAAAAAGGCTAAAGTGGTGAAGAATAAGGTTGCCGAAAAAATATAACATCCCAATTGGAATTTGGTGATTCTCTATTCAATTAAGAAATTTTGTGGTGCTTGCTTTATTTAATTTATTGAGTTAGAATGGGATATTGAAAAATAAGAATGACAAAAAATGAAAATAATATCATTATTTTCAGGTGCGGGTGGAATGGATTTGGGCTTTGTTAAAGCAGGTCATAAAATAGTTTGGGCCAATGATAATGATAAAGATTCTTGTTTGACTTATGAAAAATATTTCAAGCATGTTCCTTTGTGTAAAAACATTGAAGAGGTTTCGTCTTTGGACATTCCCGACGGAGATGTGGTGATTGGAGGGTTTCCTTGTCAGGGATTTTCTATTGCAAATCCATATCGAAATAGTGAGGATAAAAGAAATACTTTGTATACCCAATTACTGCGAGTGATTCGAGATAAGAAACCAAAGTATTTTGTGGCGGAAAATGTGATTGGTATTTGCTCAACCGGAGGATATGAATCAAATCAAGACAGAAAAAATCATACCGGAAAAGTATTTAAGATAATTCTTTCCGAGTTGGAGAACGCTATACCTGAGGGATATCATGTGGAGTTTAAAATACTAAATTCGGCTGATTTTGGTGTTCCTCAGATAAGAAGGCGGGTAATTATTTTGGGTACGAGAAAAGATATCAAAAAAATATTGGTTCATCCTAGGCCAACAAATGATAAATTGGGAAATGAAAAATTACCTTTATGGAAAACAGTGAGAGAGGTATTGGCAGGTCTTCCTGAAGAGCCAAGTAAGGATATTCCAAACCACCAAGGAACAAGTCATCGGGTAAAAATAAATGGACATCTTGGGAACAGGGAAACCCAGTGGGATAATCCATCACCAACTATTGTGGGGAGAGGTGGGGGAACGGGAGGCCCGGTTATTATTCCTCACCCTAATCTAAAGCGAAGAATGACGGTAAGAGAAACAGCAAGAATACAATGTTTCCCGGATGATTTTATTTTTGAGGGTTCAGTTTCTTCCCAGTATCGACAAATTGGAAACGCTGTCCCTTGGCCATTGGCATATTTTATTGCCAAAAAATTGCCTAAATAAATTTGTGTTTTAAAAAGTCGTAGATATTCTTTTGCGTTTCTTTGTCGGCATCCTTTACCCTATCAAATAGGGTGATTGGTTTTAAGTCGGTGTTTTTGGCTCCTTCGTTGCAAACATTACACATAGTAACGAAGTCATCTTTGGTGAGGACTTTGGTGATAGCGTTTTCGATATTTCTTTTGTGAGCTAATTTGTGTCCGACGTGCAAAATTATTTTGTGGCCGGGCTTAAAGGGGTCGTCGTCTTCCGGTGTTCTACCACAGGTTTTACAAGTGAAGTTGTCTCTGGAGAATACTTCAAACATGATTCTTTTGTTGATTCCTCTGGAACGGATTCTGTTTGGATCTGGATCTTTTGCAAGAAGCACCCATTCATTTATTTTTAGATTTAACCCTGTTTTTTTGTTGTCTTTATGATTTACGATGTTGTATCCCATCTCGTCTCGTAGTTCGAAGATTCTTCTAATGTTGTGGGAAATTGGTTTTCCTTTTGTTCCGGTAAGCTGAGCCAGTTCTTCAGAAGTGACGGGTTCACCAATCCTGGACTGAAAGAGACTAAGAGCTTTCCCAATATACGATTTTTGTAAGTTTGGCATAGCAGTATTTTCCCACTTAAGTAAAAATATTGATAGAAGACTTTTTCTTTTACTGTTCTTCTGCTTCGGGGGTGGTGTTGGGGAGGCCTTCAGGCCAACAGTGAGAGCGGAACTCACAACGGTCACAGTGTTTTTTGTTTTCGGTGCGGCTAAAATCGAGAGAGCGAATATTGGCCACGGTTTTTCTTATTAATTTCTTTAAATCTTCCACTTCCTCTTTTTGAATATTAAATCTTTCCTGATGAAATTTACCGTTTTTGTCCGGTTCGATAAATTGAAGTTCTGTTTGAATTACTTTGTAACCAAAGGAGCGGTCGAGGTCAGCTAGGAGCTGGTAGAAAACCAACTGACGTATATATTCCCCTTCGGAGCTTTGAGTGAGGCCTTCAATTTCATTTCTGGTTTTGATTTGACCTGTTTTGTAATCAATGAAACGAACATGTTTTTCTTCTTTGTTGGTCAATTCAATTCTGTCGGCCTTCCCGGTAAGAGGAATATCGTCTAGAACAATTTGGGAAGTTAGTGATTTACCAAAATCTTTTTCGACAAATAGAGCGGGGGCAAAAGTGTCTTTGTAATTATCATAGTAAGCCGAAAGAATCTTTTGACCTTTTTCGAGATAGTTTTTGAAATCTGCTTCCGAGAGAACTTGGCGACGAAGAGAAGAAACAAAATCCTTAATAAAATTTTCCTTGGGTTCAAGTTTGCCGGTATTTTTTAAGTCGGTATATAGAAGCTCTAAAGCAGAGTGAACTGCCGTGCCAAAATTCATAGCTGCTGGAGTGGTTCTGGGAATTCTGTAAAGATTATCTAGTTTGAATTTGTAGTGACATTCCAAGTATTTGTTTAAAGATGTAGGAGAAAGAGTGAGATCTTTGATGATTTCTTTGAGATATTCTTTTTCGCCGTCGTGAAGAACCGGAGCGGGGGGAATGGACATGAGTTTGCCAAGAATCTTTTCAGCATTTTTTTGATACTTACCGACCTTAATATATTTATAAGTTTCTTTGGGAATTTCATCTAAAAACATTGAAGGAAAAATCATCTTTTTGGATTTTGGATATTGGGTGGAACCTGTAAGATAGAGATTCTTTTTGGCTCTGGTCAAGGCGACATAAAAAACTCGACGTTCTTCGGCGTTTTTGTCTTCTTTGTTGGTTTCTTCGAAAGCCAAAATACCGGGAGGAAGTTTTATATTGCGTTTGGCTGCTTTATTACTCCAGTGTGAGTCGGCA
The DNA here is from genome assembly GCA_903884375.1 of Candidatus Collierbacteria bacterium. Lineage (GTDB taxonomy): Bacteria > Patescibacteriota > Microgenomatia > UBA1400 > MFAQ01 > UBA2277. Next base: position 3,686 of record CAISER010000015.1, read on the forward strand.
AAACGATAGATAAAAACGGTTTTCCACTCCTGTCCTTTGGCCTTGTAGACGGTGGTAAGAGTAACGGCATTTTGATTATTGATTAGTTCTTTTTCTTCCACCTTGATGCCGTTTTCATCCATGGTTTGAAGATTTATGACATAACCAAACAAATCGAGCCCCGGAAAAGCTTCGGCTTGTTGTTTGACATCATCAAAAAGAGTGCCAAAACGATTTAACTCAAGAATGGGCTGGGGAAGGGCAAGAATGTAATCCAGAAGGCCGGATTCTTGAAAGATAATTTGGAACATTTCGGGAAGAGTGTGACTGGCGGCCTTGGAGTTCCAGCTTAGAAATTGGTGAAAAACATTGATAACATCATCGTCAATTTCCGGATGAGCATCGAGGAGAGTGTCCATTAATGATTCGTTTCTTTCGTCGGCAAAACGGGATATTTTTAGAACCGAGAGAGGATTTAGTTTGAAATAGGGATAGTTTAATACGATGAAGAGGTCTAAGTCGTTTACTTTGTCTTGAAAAGAAGTGACAAGAGAAATAATTTTTAAGAATTGAGAAATGAGGGGGGTAGTGAGAATGTTGACACCACTTTCGAGACGATAAGGTAGTCCTTTTGATTTGAAAAGATTTACTAGATTTTCGATATCGGCGTTGTCTATGGTAATGATGGCGAAGTCTTTAGCATTGGCACCGTTTTTTATTTTTCTTTTGATGGTGTCTATGATAAATTCGTCTTCAAAAAGAGGAGAGGAGAATTTGGCTACTTTTACGGGAAGACTATTGTATTTGACGTTGTGATTTAAGGGAGTTTCTTTGATTACTCCGGCGGCGGCATTCAATAGAGTTTGGGTGGAACGGTAGTTTTGGTCTAGAACAATTCGAGTGTGTTTGGGAAATCTTTTTTGAAACTCTTTTACATTTTCTTTGGAGGCGCCTTGAAATCTATAGATACTTTGATTTTCATCTCCCACGACAAAGACGTTGGCTTCAGTACCCCAGTAACTGGATAGAGCAAAGATAAGACGGTTTTGAGAGTTGTTGGTGTCTTGGTACTCGTCGCCTAGTATATACTGGTATTTTTCTTGATAGCCAAGAAGAAAATCGGGGTCTTTTTCGAAAGCGTCAACAACCCAGTTGATCATGTCTTCAAAATCATAACGGCCAATTTTGGTAAGTTTGGTTTGATATTTTCCATAAATATCCAGTAGGTCCAAATTTTTGTTGACTAACTTTTCTTTTTCTATGAAAGCTCCTTTTTTCAAATCCCCTTTTTCGTTTTCGAATTCATCTTTTAGAGAGTTGACAAGTTTTTTGTATTTTTCGACACCGTAACCTTCACGTTTGAGATCGCCTATGGCATCAAGAATGGAGTTTAGGTGGTGAGTGGGATCTCCGGCCGGTTTTAACAAAAGGAAACTTCCTTTCTCCAAAATTTCTTTGGCGATTTGAATTTTTTCCAAGTCGGTCACCTTTTGCATACCGGAAGATTTACTAAATTTTTCCGGATTTTCGTTGATGATGTCGTCGCAAAAGGCGTGATAGGTGGCAACTTTAACATAGTAGCCGTCTTTGCCAATGAGCTTTATCAAACGCTCTTTCATCTCGCGGGTGGCGGCATCAGTGTAAGTTAAAGCGAGAATGGATTCGGGGGCAGTATCTGTTTCTTTTAGGATATTGGCGATGCGGGTAGTGAGGACTTGGGTTTTGCCTGTTCCCGGACCGGCGAGAACCAAAACAGGACCTTCAATTGTGTCGACGGCAATTTTTTGCGTACCATTTAATTTTTTATACGCTGAATTAAATTCGAGTGTGGTCTCTGGCATGTGCTTATTCTATGACTTTTTTGTCTTGCTCAAGACCGGATTTTAAATTGTGAGAAGATTCAAGCTTGTTGCCAATTTGATTCATGGTTTGGCTAGTAGAGTTCATAGAGTTGTAGGCATTGGTTAAGTGTTTGCCTAGAAGAGTGAAGTTTTCGTTTAATTTTTCGTAGTCTTTTTGGACTGCTCGAAGGAGGGTAAAAACTTCGGCTGTTTTTCCGGCAATTTTTTGACCTTCGAGGGAGAGAAGAATGGTTTGAAGATTGGCATAGAGAGTAGTTGGGGAAACGGGAAAAACACGAGAATCACGAGATAGATTCATGATTTCGGATTCGTTTACTATTTCGTAGTAAACGGATTCTGAAGGAATGTACATAAGAGCAAAATCAAGAGTGCCTTCTTCGGGAAGAATATATTTTCCGGAGATATCTTTAAGATGTTTTTTGACGTCTCTTGTGAAAGAAGAACGGGCAAGTGATTTTTCCGAAGGAGTCGAGGCTTGATAGATTTTTTGAAAATTTTCCATGGGAAATTTGGAGTCTATGGGAAGAATACCGGCTTGGGTTTTGATGGCGGCGTCAACTATCTGACCACTTTTGAAATGATGCTGTAAAACATAACCCGTTTTGGGAAACATCTGACCAATTAAATCTGTTAAAACTTGTTCGCCGATGTTACCTCTTAGCTTGGGGGACTTTAAGTAGTCTTGAAGGTCTTTCATGGAGCGACTGACTTCACCAAAAGCACCGGCTTCTTTTTTGAGGTCGCCTATTACTGTGGTGGCTTGATCTAAACGGGAAAATAGTTCTTTGTAGTTTTGTTGGAGAGAGGCGGTGGTAGTTCTGTTGGTGGTGTCGAAAGATTGCTGAAGCGACTTTAGCCAAGCATTGAGAGTAGGGTCCGATTGAGGTTTTTGGAGCTGATTTTTGAGAAGAAAATAGAGAATCAATAAACCAAAGAAGAGAAATGCTATTACAATAATGGTATCGATTGACATAGATTCATTTTACATTAATGGAACGAAATAAACACGAAAGAAACAAACATTATGGATGGTTAGTATTTTTTGCAGTAATAAATTGGATAGCTATTGGTTTGGCAATTTGGAAAATTGACCCAGACAATATGGCAAATTTTATTTTTCAGGGGAGTTATTTACCAATGGGAATTTTACTAATGGGTGGAATTTTTTGGATTTTATCGATATTGACTTTATCTTCTGTCCGAGCTTTGCGCTGGACTTTGGGGATAATGGTATTTATTTATCTTAGAATTTGGGGGTTGGGATCTATTTTGAATGGAATATTAATTTTGGGACTGATGATTTTGTGGGAGATATATTTATTTAGAAGTAAGCCAAAAAGTAATGTGTTACACTTTGATTAATTAAAGTTAATAATTAGGACAGAATATGCAACTTTCAAACAATCCTCTTAATAAAAATATAGAGAAACAGTTGTCGGAGATGATGTATGGAATCTTGGCAGAACTGAGGACTCCCGAGGAAGTGAAAATGGTGATGAATGATGTTTTAACGGAGGGAGAACGAATGGCAATCCTAAAACGCTTGGGGATCGCCGTTTATTTGGATAAGGGAAGAAGTTATGAAGATGTTAAAAACAATATTAAAGTTAGTTCGGCAACCATTGCTTCCGTTGCGGAAAATTTGGGTAACTCCGGATGGCAAGAGATGATAAAAAGAATCAAAGCGGAAGAATGGGCAACGGAGTGGACTGGGAAAATTTCCGGAGGCATAAAGAAAATCTTCGGGTGAGTTACAATTGAGGCATGGGAAAGTATTACATCACAACCACCTTACCGTACGTTAATGCAGAGCCACATATTGGTTTTGCTATGGAAATTGTCCGTGCGGATGTGATGGCACGACTACACAGAGCTTTGGGAGATGAAGTATTTTTTAATACCGGCACCGATGAACATGGCCAAAAAATATATCAGAAGGCCATGGAGCTTGGTATCGAGCCACAGAAATACTGTGACGAGAGCGCAGCAAAGTTTTCTATTTTGAAGGAAGCTTTGAATTTGTCTTTTGACAGCTTTATCCGAACAACCGACGAACATCATATTAAAGCGGCTCAGGCGTTTTGGAAATTGTGTGATTCTCGTGGCGATATTTACAAAAAAAATTACAAAATTAAATACTGTGTCGGGTGTGAGCTGGAAAAAACCGATTCGGAGTTGGTGGATGGCAAGTGTCCGGTGCACCCATCGATGGAGCTGGAGATTCGTGAAGAAGAAAATTATTTCTTTAAATTTTCCAATTATCAGAAAAAATTACTGGAGTTGTACGAAAACCGACCCGATTTTGTGCAACCGGATTTTCGGCAGAAGGAGATGAAGATTTTTGTGGGGAATGGATTGCAGGACTTTAGTATTTCCCGTCTTAGAACAAAAATGCCCTGGGGAGTACCGGTTCCCGGAGATGATGAGCAAGTAATGTTTGTGTGGTTTGACGCTCTGGTCAACTATATTTCATGTCTTGGGTGGCCGGAGAATGAAAAACAATTCAAAGAATTCTGGCCAGGTGTACAGATTTGCGGAAAAGATAACTTAAGACAGCAAACTGCCATGTGGCAATCAATGTTGATGTCGGCAGGATTACCAACATCAAAGCAAGTAATGGTGGAGGGATTTATCACTTCAAATGGTGCGAAAATGAGTAAGAGCGCTGGAAATGTGATTGACCCTTTGGAGTATGTTCGTAAATACGGAACCGATGCGGTGCGTTATTTTCTAACTGCCGAGTTGTCTGTTTTTGAAGATTCGGATATGACAATGGAGCGCTTTGAGGAAACATATCAGGCGAGTTTGGCAAACGGTATCGGCAATTTATGTGCGCGTGTTGCAGCAATGTCGGAAAAAGAAAATCTTAAAGTAGCAATTTCTAAATTAGATATACGAAAAAAAGTAGTGGAAAAACTTGGAGGGTATAGATTTGATGAAGCTATGGCTTTGATTTGGGAAGAAGTTAGAAAGGCTGATAGTTTAATTAATCAAAGAGAAGTTTGGAAACTTGAGGCAGAAGAAAAAGTTGAGGTGTTAACTGAACTGGTAAAAATTATTCGCCAAATCGGAACTGACCTTGGGCCGTTTATGCCGGAAACTTCTGAGAAAATATCGGCTCAGTTTGGAGTGGAAGAAATTAAAAAAGCGGAAAATCTTTTCCAAAGACTGCCGTAATGCTAATCGATACTCATTGCCATTTGACCGACTCGAAGTTTTCCAATGTAAAAGAAGTGATTACGGATGCTCGTAAAGCCGGGGTGGAAAAAATATTTATGCCTTCCGGAAGTGTGGAAGATGCAAAAAGAACTGTTTTGTTGGCAGAACAGGAAGGTCTGTATGCCATGGTTGGGGTACATCCGGAAGAAATTGAAAGTGTTTTGGATATCGATTCGATGATTTATGAGCTGGAAGAAATAAACAGCAAATCGAATAGGGTTATCGGCATTGGGGAAATTGGCTTGGACTTTTTTTATGATAAGGAGAAAAAAACAAAAGAAAAACAAGTTGAAATATTTGTGGCACAGATGAACTTGGCTGTGCGGCTGCGACTTCCTGTGGTAATTCATATGAGAGAAGCAAAGAATGAGATGAAGGAAATAATGGAGAATATGGAAAGTTTGCCAAGGGGACAGTTTCATTGTTTTGCGGGTAGTGAAGATTTTTTGAAGTATGTCTTAGACAAAGGATTCTATGTTAGTTTTGCTGGAAATATCAGCTATAAATCGGCCTCGGAATTGCGAAGGCTTTTGGCTTTGGTGCCTTTAGATAGGCTCCTTTTGGAGACTGATAGCCCATATCTTGCCCCGGAACCGGCTCGGGGAAGCTTAAATACCCCTGCAAATGTTAAAATAATAGCTACAGTTATCGCAAAAGAACTGAATTTAGATTCCAACAAAATAATTGAAATAACTGGAAAAAATGCCTTATGTTTGTATTCCTTAGATATCTAATCAATAAATATCCCCACGGAAGCCAGAGGATTTTGGAGATTCTTCCCGGATTTGTAAGCTGGTCATTTATTCTTTTCCCTGTTTGGGGTTCGATTTTTTGGCCTGTGGGTGTCGCCTATTTCATCATTAGTTTTAATGTTTACTGGCTTTATCGTTCCGTTACTTTGTCTGTGGCTTCCGTGATGTCGTATTTTCGTATCAAGGCGGCGGAAAAATATGATTGGATGGGTGATGTGGCCGGATTTGCAGATTGGAGAGAAGTGAGGCATTTGATTGTGTTGCCGACTTATAAAGAACCTGGTGATATTTTGGTACGTACTCTTGACGCTTTGGAAAAACAAACTCTGGGAGCCAAACAAATTATCCCTTTAATCGCCATGGAACAAAGAGCCGGTAAAGAAATTAATGAGATTAGAGAAAAACAATTAAGAGAAAAGTTCGAAGGCAAGTTTGCAGGACTTCTTTTTACTTATCATCCGGCCGATATGACTGGTGAAGTGGTAGGAAAATCTTCAAATGCCGCTTGGGCGGGAAAAGAATTTCGCAAAGAGTTAAAGAAGCATAAAGACTGGAATATAGATAAGATGACGATTTCTTCTGTTGATTGTGATGTGGCGTTGCATCCAAATCATTTGGCAGCACTGACCTACATGTTTCTTGACGATCCAAATAGATATCACAAAATTTGGCAAGGGGCGATTGTGTTTTATAACAATATAGAACGAATTCCTTGGCCAATGAGAGTTTTTAATCGAATGAGTAGTGTGATAAACATGGCGCAACTATCTCGCCCGGACAGATTAATTAATTTTTCAACATATTCGATGAGTTTACGGCTGATGGATGATATTGATTACTGGGATACCGATGTGATTCCTGAGGATTATCGAATTTTCTTTAAAACCTATTTTGCTACTGAAGGTAAGGTGGAAGTAGAGCCTTTGTATATTTCCGTTTCGGCAGATGCGGCAGAGGCTGATGGTTTTTGGAGTACCTATACCAATACTTATGAACAGGTAAAACGTTGGGCTTGGGGAGCATCGGACGATTCGTACATTATCAAGCGTTATATTTTGGATATCAAAGCACCATTTTGGGACAAAACAATTCGGGTGTTTAAAGTGATTGAAGATCATTTTATGTGGCCGGTAAACTGGTTTATTATCACTGTGGCCGCTAACTTGCCACCACTTTTAAATCCAACATTTTCTCGAACAGTAATGGGGAAAACTTTACCACAAGTATCTTCGGCAATTTTGACACTATCTTTGGTGAGTATGGTGGCGATGATTTTGATTGATTTAAAAGCCAGACCAAAAGTGGCGAATTTACCTTGGTGGAGAAAAATTGTTTCTCCTTTTGAATTTATTTTGTTACCGGTGGTGGGATTCTTTTTTTCGGCATTGCCGGGACTTGATGCCCATACACGATTGATGATGGGTAGATATATGGAGTATCGGGTAACAGAAAAAAAGGCTTAATTACCTAGGCTGATATATACTCAAATTGTGGCAGAACGAAGAATAATGACAACCTCAAAAACACTATTTTGGACGGGAACGTTGATTATTTTGTTGATGGGTGGAGTAATGGCCTTATTTTGGAATCGATTGCCACCTCAACTACCTTGGTTGTATTCTTTCCCTTGGGGAGAAAGACAGCTGGTATATAAAATATCAATGATTTGGATATTTTTAGGTATGGAAATAGTTTTATTTTTAACTCGCCTGATAGCCAACTGGGCAGGTAAAGAAGATACAACAATACAAAATACGATTATGATTGGCGTTTTTACGACTATTATTTTGATGTTGGTCAGTTTTTCCCGAGTTATGACTATATTTCTTAACGTATGAATCCAGTAGCAATGATTACGGCGGTACCGTTTTTGTTGGCCTTGGTTATTAGCCTTCTATTGACACCTTTAACGATTGTCGTTTTTAAAAAAAGGGGGTGGGTAGTTGATCCAGTCAAAACACCTCATCCGGCACATATTCATAAAATTCCAGTGCCAAAAGGTGGAGGAGTGCCAATCTTTTTTGCGGTAGCTCTGACGGTAATGTTTCTTTTGAAACCCGATAGCCATTTGTTGGCAATCGGAATAGCTGGTCTATTGACTTTGATTGTTGGGGTGGTTGACGATATCCGAAGTTCAAGTCCTTATGTACGATTGGGAATGAATTTTTTGGTCACTTTGATTATTGTTGGTTCGGGAATTGGCATTGCCTATATTACCAATCCACTTGGAGGAGTAATTGACTTATCTTGGCCGAGATGGGGGTTTGAATTTTTGGGAGAACATCGTGAAATTTGGATACTGGCAGATATTTTTGCTTTGCTTTGGATTCCATCTCTGATGAATGCCATTAATTGGTCTTCCGGAGTTGACGGACAGATTAGTGGCGTGATTACCATCGCGGCCACGGTACTTGGGCTTATTTCTTTAAACTTTAGCGCGGATATTACACAATGGCCCGTGGCAACTTTGGCTTTTGCAACGGCAGGGGCATTTGCCGGTTTGACTGTTTTTCATTTTTATCCTCAAAAAATAATGCCAGGGTATTCAGCGACATCTTTGGCCGGATTACTTTTGGGAGTAATTTCTATTTTGGCAACCGCCAAGGTGGGGGCTTTGATAATCGTTTTGGGAATTCCATTGATTGATTTTCTGTATATTCTTTTGAAGAGAATAATATCGGGAAAATCACCGGTGTGGGGAGACAAGAGTCATTTACATCACAAATTACTGGATATGGGTTGGGGGAAGAGAAGGGTGTCTTTGTTTTATTGGTTTGCTGCCGTGGTGTTGGGTGTGGCAGCTTTGAGCTTTGAAGCACGAACAAAGCTTATAATTATGATAGGATTGGTAATATTAATGACCGGCTTTATCTTATGGCAGTACTCATCGCATTATTCAAAACAGTAAGGCCAAGACAGTGGCTTAAAAATTTTGCTCTTTATGGAGCTTTGATTTTTACCGGTCTCTTGTATCAAAAAGGTGCTTTTGGGTTGGTGACACAAGCCTTTTTCGTTTTTGTTCTTCTTTCTAGCGTAACATATATTTTTAATGATTTGCTTGATGCAAAAGCCGACCGATTGCATCCATTTAAGAAAAATAGACCGATTGCTTCCGGAGCATTACCAATTTCCATTGCCTTTTTTGCCTTAATCACCGGTGTGATAATTGGTCTTTCTTGGGCATATAGCTTAAATTTTTATTTCTTTATTAGTTGTTTGGTTTATCTTTTTATTCAGATTTTATACACCGGTTTTTTGAAAAAAGTGGCCATTATGGATGTAATCGTGATTGCTTTGGGATATTTGATTCGTGTTTATGCTGGAGCTTTTGTAATTTCGGCACACATGGATGTATGGTTTTTGTTGACGGTAATTTCGGCATCACTTTTCTTGGCTGTTGGGAAGCGAAGAGGAGAGATGACACTATTGATGTCTGCCGGAAAAGGATCTGATACTCGAGAAACTTTGAAACGCTATACAGAAAAATTATTAGATATTTATACGGCGATGTTTGCCACTGCAACTTGGATTACTTATTCCTTATTCACTTTTAATCATCCAAAAATTGTTCCGGATGGTCGGGCATTAAGCCTGATTTCAGAATTACCCAAGACTCTTATTTCCGAAAAATGGATGATGATTACAATTCCATTTGTGGTTTATGGCATCATGAGATATTTACAATTGATTTACGAGAAAAATGAAGGAGAAAGTCCTGAACGAGTTTTGCTTTCGGATAAACCATTGATTCTCACCGTGGGCTTATGGGTGGTAATGGTAATTGGCGTTTTGTATTATATTGCTTGAGATTATTGAACCAGTTTGGCGTAGGTGGAAGAAACAAAGCCCCATTTGCCTGTACTATACTCGATTTGGTACCAACTGGCGGTTGAAGATTCCAGTTTGTATGGAAATCTGTCACCAGGGTTGACTTGGGCTAGTTCTGTGGAACCGGCTAAGGCCGATTCGCGAACTCTTAAAAAGCCTGTTGGAGTTGAAAGGATTTCAACATAGGGTTTGGCTATTGCGGCAGAAGAGGTGGCTTGTTTGGGAAGAGGAGTAATAGCAGTTTTGGTTGTGGTGGGCGTGACAAGAGCCGCAGAAGGAGTAGCAATGGTGGGTGTAGGGGTTGGTGTGATGTCCATAGCCGCCATGGTGAAGTTTAGTACCAAACGATACCCTGTTGGAACCGAAGCATTAACAATTTTGTCTTGATATCCTGGAGCAGTAAAAGTAAAAACATGAGCGCCCGGTTCGATATCGAGACTTCGTGGTGTAAAGTCGTTGGGTTTTCCATCAATACTAATGGTGGCACTGGTTGGGATACTAACAATGTTTACCGCGGCAACTTTTTTATTGCTTAATTTTTCAAAAGAAAGAGAAAAACTATGAGATTTATCGGGAGTTTCACCAAAAACGCGATGAACTGTGGTTAGAGTACCGCCAAGTAGTTCGACTTTGGTTTCCCAAGTTTGACCGCTATCAACGGCTGTCATTTGAATAGTATATGAACCGGCTTTTTCATTGTTTATATAGTATGGAGTTTTGCCAACAGACTGACCATTGACAATGACGTTAGATTCGGAACTGGCGGTGACTTGAAGCCCGGCTTTTTTGGCGAAAGGATTGAGATTACATCCAGCGAGGAAAATTGAAAGTGTAAAAACGGCAATTAGCTTAAAATAGTTAGTCTTCATTTGTGTCTATGATAGCAGATATTGTCAAGATTAAGGAATGATAAAATAGTGCGTACACTGGCCGGATGGTGAAGTGGAAACACTGGAGTCTGCAAAACTCTTATGCGAGGGTTCGATTCCCT
>CAISER010000016.1 GCA_903884375.1 Candidatus Collierbacteria bacterium
AATTCAAGTTGATCGAGTAGTGGAAGTAAAAGTGGGAGATATTGTAACTTTTGCCCTGCTGATTGATAAAGATTACACTCTTTCTTGTGTCGGGAAAAAACCGGAGAAATACTCGGTTGAAGATGATGTTTTAACGATTGTTATGACCGATTGTGGTCTGGTCTATCTGTACAACGACGGAGGACGGAAAAAGTTGGGAGTTGTTGTGGCTAGATAGATTAAATTAAACCCGCTTTTTAAGCGGGTTTTTCTTTGGTTTGAAGTACAAAAAACCCTCCAAAAGGAGGGCTTTGTTGGAATTAGCACCTCCGCCAAAGGCGGAGTTCGCAAAGGTTTATTTTAATTCTACCTTTGCTCCAGCTTCTTCAAGTTTAGCTTTGGCAGCATCTGCGTCTTCTTTTTTGGCACCTTCAAGAACGGTTGCGGGAGTCTTTTCGACTAGATTTTTGGCTTCCACCAATCCTAGGTCGGACTTGATCTCACGAACGGCCTTGATAACAGCGATTTTGTTAGCACCGGAATCGGCGATAACGACGTCAAATTCGGTCTTTTCCTCTGCAGGAGCAGCGGCAACAGCAACAGCGGCACCGGCGACGGCGACTGGAGCGGCGGTAACACCGAATTTTTCTTCTAATGCTTTGACTAGTTCAGCAACTTCCAAAACGGAGAGTTCACTGACTTGGTCGACGAGTTTTTGTACTTTCTCGGACATGTTTTTTATTTAATTTAATAATTTACGAGACTAATTAAGCGATTTTGGCCTTGATGGCGTTTAAACCATAGACCAAATTTTGCATAGGAGCATTGAGTTGACGGACGAGAGATTGTGCGGGAGCTTGAAGCTGAGCCATGAGTTTTCCAAGAAGCTCTTCGTAGGAAGGAAGCTTGGAAAGAGCGGAAATATCGGCAACCGTGATAACTTTGTCGTCCATGATTCCTGTCTTGATCTTCAATTTTTCATGGTCTTGCTGGAATTTGGTCAAGATTTTGGCGGCTGAAACAGCATCACTGCCAAAGAGAACAGCAGTTGGACCGTTTAAGAAAGAATCAAGTGTGTCGGATAACTCTTGGGATTTTTCTTTGAGAGCAAGTCTTAAAAGATTGTTCTTGGTGACGATGAAGGTTGAGTGGGTTTTTTCGGCTTCTTCTCGAAGAAGATTTTGTTCGGCAACAGTAAGACCGGCATATTCGGTAAGGATTATGGCTTTGGAGTCGGCAAGAGATTTGGCAATCTCGGCTAACTGATGAATATTTCTTTGGTTTGGCATTTTGTTTTTGTTTATTGGTTTTGATTTATCCGCCAGAGGCGGACTGAATACAGAAAAGGCTCCATTCCAATTGAGCCTAAAGTAGGTTCTGCAAGGGGCTTAGTGATCGCCCTTGGTCTTGGAACTTTGGTTAGTGTAGCATCTGAGTTGATTTTATGCAAGAGGGGTGATAGTATATAGGCCATAAGAAACTTAACATTCTAGAGGAGGCGCGTATGGTTTTAGTCGAAGGTCGGAATTTGTTTGTTATGATGGTTTTGAATCATGGAGCGATCGATGTCCATGAGCAGGAAATTTCCAAAAGCCGAGACATTCAAGATTTGCTGAAGTCCGGTTTAGGGGAAGTAAATTTTTGTGTAATGAAACCTGGGGTGAAACTGCGCCTAAAAATGACGGAAAAAGAAGTTGCTTTGATGAAGAAAATCATTGAGTCTTCATACAAAGGTATTTGGGTGGGAGAGGCAATTAAAGAAGTACCTCTTTCAAAATTAAGAGAGTGGAGAATTAGATACAAAATTATCCGTATGGAAACAAGGGGGGGTAAAACCTTCTTGAAGTATTAAGTTACATTTATTGCCCCGAGTTATCTCGGGGCTTTTTTTGGACAAAATTGAACAGATTTGCGGGTTAATAGCTACATTTGACTTATATTTCGTGCCACAGTAACATAAGTTTAATGGAAAAAGAAAATAGGATAGTAGAGAGAAGGATTGAAGAAAAGATATACTGCCATGAGTATGACAGTCTAGTAAGAGAGATGGCCAAGTCCATGGAAGTAGATGAAGCTAAGATATACCCAACAACTGAAGGAGAGTTTAACTATG
>CAISER010000017.1 GCA_903884375.1 Candidatus Collierbacteria bacterium
CATATTTTTTCCGTTGTTTCTGCCAATTTATTTTTTCGTCTCAGATTAGATACCGATACTTTATTTTGGACTTTAGAAGAGATAGCCGATGGACTACCAAATTAAATTAGATTTTAATCGTCGTCCTAGCTCTGTCATGCATATCGATCTTAATTCTTGTTTTGCTTCGATTGAACAACAAGCCAACCCCCTCCTTCGTGATAAACCCATAGCGGTAGCCGCCTACGATACTCCCAATGGCTGTATTCTGGCTGCTTCCACACAAGCCAAGCTTCTAGGAATCAAAGTGGGTCTACGAGTTAAAGAAGGTCGTCTTTTGTGCCCCGATTTAATTGTTCGGTCTCCAGATTCGGATAAATATCGTGCCGTCCATCTAGCTTTAAGAAATTTGCTCTCCGGATATACTCCAAAAATTACTCCAAAATCCATTGATGAATTTGTTTTGGATTTTTCCGGTACACCGGCTCTTCAAAAGGGGATATTTGCTGTTGGGCAAGAAATTAAAAATCGTATTAAAAAAGAAATAGGGGATTATCTCACTGTTTCCATTGGTCTCGGACCAAATCGTTTTTTGGCTAAAACGGCATCTAATCTTCACAAACCGGACGGCTTAGATGAAATTAATAAAGATAATGCCTTCAAAATTTATCGTTCGTTAAATCTTATGGATTTAAATGGTATCAATCGTCAAAATGCTATTCGTCTCAACGCTGTGGGTATTTATACCGTTATGGATTTTTTTAATGCCGACCTTTCTTTGCTTCGTGTAGCTTTTCATTCAATTCTGGGATATTACTGGTTTCTTAGGTTACGAGGTTGGGAAATAGATGATATTGATTGGGATACTAAGAGTTTTGGTCATTCATACTCTTTACCAAAGTTTCTGACTACATCGGAAGAAATAGCTCCAATTCTTTCAAAATTAGTTGAAAAAGTTGGTTTTCGTATGCGTCAAGCCAATTTTCAGGCAAGAGGTATTCATCTGGCTCTTCTATATAAAAATAATCAATATTTTCATGAAGGAAAAAGTTTAGATCAACCGGTATTTGATAGTCGAGATATTTATCGTTTTGCTTATCGTTTACTTCGTCACTCGCCATATCATTTACCGGTAAGAAATATTGCGGTTTCTTGTTTTGGTCTTTCTCCACGATCCACGATTCAACTTGATCTATTTTGCGATAATCTAAGAAAAGATAGTCTGGTTACTGCCATAGACTCAATAAACGATAAGTGGGGCAACTTTGTTATCACTCCAGCAATCATGGCAAATACGGAAGACTTTGTCCACGATCGGATTGGGTTTGGCCAAATTCGAAGTTTAATTTAAACTGGCAATGGTGAAGTTTAAGAAAGAAGCAAACGACACCCACAATAGATAAGGTAATAGAAGCCATCCGGCAGTCTTATTAATCAAAAGAAAAGATCTCATTGTGGCAAAAATAAACACCCACAAAACAATAATTTCTCCGAAAGCCAACCAAAAATTTCCCATTCCAAAGAAAAAGACAGACCACAAAACATTTAAAAACATTTGAGCTGCAAACAATTTAATAGCCATACGCACTCGAGTATTCATTTTTTCCGACCAGATAAGATACAGGGCAATACCCATCAAAATAAATAGGGTTGTCCATACTGGTGCAAAAAGCCACGAAGGTGGATTCCAAGAAGGTTTATTAATTATCAGGTACCATGTTTTTACGGAGGAGGAGGTAAAAAATGACCCCAAAAACCCTGCCACAAGTGGAATTGCGATTGAAAGTGATAATTTACCAAAATTAATTTTCTTCATATATTCAGTATAACTAAATACAAAAATCCCGTCAAATGACGGGATAATTGTCAATAAATACTAATATTTATTCGTGGTGTGCAGCTTCAGCAGCTACGGCATCGGCTTTTGTCGCGTGAACCGTACCTTCGGGATGATTAGCTGGAGAGTAAATAGTATAAAGTTTAAGTGGTTCAGTTGATGATGTATTGATTATATTGTGATTGGTCCCTGCGGGAACAATAACTACATCATTGGCTTTAAATACTACTTCTTCTCCA
>CAISER010000018.1 GCA_903884375.1 Candidatus Collierbacteria bacterium
ATTATTTTGTGTCTATTCCCAATTTATACCCATTCACAAGTAAAAATTAAGACAGGATGTGTTGCTACCAATAATAATGATACCATTTGTGGGGAAATCAAAATTTTTAGTGAAGTTTTAAATAGTTGATTCTTAAATATCGTTTATATAATTGGTTATCAACATGTTGTGTTGATAAATTAGTTATAATTATTGCAAGCAAATTAATAAATTTGACAAAATTCTTGCAATATGAAAGGCACAAATCCAAATCAAAATCAACTCAACTTGTTTAAGCCGATCCTTAAGCAGATAATAAACCTAGATTATCCATTAGCTCAACTAGCAGATCAAATTCCCTGGATAGAATTTGAGAAAGAATACACAGAGTTATACTCACATACAGGACGACCAGCAAAACCCATCCGGCTAATGGTAAGTTTATTGATTTTAAAACAATTACACAATCTGGGTGATGAAACAGTTATAGCACAATGGATACAGAATCCCTACTTTCAATACTTTAGTGGAGAGAAAGAGTTTCAATGGAAAGCCCCATGTGATCCAAGCGATTTGGTTCATTTTCGTAACAGAGTTGGAGATAACCACATTAACAAGATTCTTGAGGTATCAGTAAAGATGCAGGATGATAAAGTAGATAAGGAAAATGTAATAATAGATACCACTGTCCAGGAAAAGAATATTACCTTTCCAACGGATGTTAAAATGCGAGTTAAAGTAATAGGAAAGTGCAGAAAAATAGCAAAAGCAGAAGGAATCCATTTAAGACAGAGTTATAAGCGAACAGTAAAGGAATTGGTTCTTCTGCAACGGTTCTCAAGGAGTAAAAAACAATCAAAAAAAGCTGAGAGAGCAAAGAAGAAATTAAAGACAATAGCCAACAGGTTAATTCGTGAACTGGAGGTTAAATTACCAGAAAACAGAAAGGAGATTTACAGCGAGGATCTGGCACTTTTCAAACAGGCAGTAAATCAAAAATTACAAGATCAAAATAAAGTTTATAGTTTACACGAACCAGATACCTCTTGTATCGCAAAAGGGAAGGCAGACAAGAAGTATGAATTTGGCTCTAAAATATCGATCACAGTAAGCAAAACAAAAAATGTTGTTCTTGGGGTAGCTACATTTAAAGGGAATCCTCACGACAGCCAAACATTGTCTAAAGCATTAGCAAATACTCAGGATATAACTGGAATACCAATTAAGGTAGCGGTTGTTGACCGTGGTTATCAAGGGAAAAGAATGGTGGATGGTGTAGAAATAAGATATCCTAAGCCTCAAAAAGCGGTTGGGTATCAGAAGCAAAAAATCAAAAAACAGTTTAGACGGAGGGCAGCCATTGAGCCAATTATTTCTCATCTAAAACACGACTTTAAAATGCTCCGAAATTATCTCAAAGGTCATCAGGGTGATATAATTAACTCAGTATTAGCTTGTGCAGCTCTCAACTTTAAGAGGATATTGAGAAATCTCGAAAAGAACTTTTTATATTGGCTGAATTTTATCCGATATGCTTTCCAAAATTTAAAACTAATTTTGAGTTCTTAAGGATCGACTAATTAGCATTGTTACTTTCTTTTGCTTGTCCAAAAGAAAGTAACCCAAGAAAAGACACCGCGACGAAACTGTTTTACTAAGTTCTAAGATTTTTTTATTTTTTCACGCGATCCTGAATCGTTTCGATCCAAGCTCAGAGCATTTATCCTATTTCCGGGCCGAAACTTGCGGATCGCTTACCGCTTCGCACCCTCCCCTGCAACAAAAAAATCAAGAACTTATACGTAAATCACGTTCGAGGCGGACAACTGCCCCTGCCCGAAGACCGCGTGATCGACGGGAAGAATATCCTTGGCCTGTTATCAGGTAAAGAAACACAAAGCCCGCACGACTG
>CAISER010000019.1 GCA_903884375.1 Candidatus Collierbacteria bacterium
CCCTTGCGGGTGGTGCATCGCATGTAGATAGCGTTGAGATCAGCGCCCGCTGCCAAAATCCCATTCAAAAAAAAACCTCGCTCTCAACAGGCTTTCCGGCCATCGGTTTATCGAGGCCGACTTTTTCGAATTCCTCAAATCTTCCGACCTTGCTTACGATCTCGTCATCCTCGACCCTCCCGCCTTCGTCAAAAAGCGGAGCGATATCGCGACAGGTTTCCGCGCCTATAAAGAACTCAACCGCCACGCGCTGACCAAAATGCCTCAAGGCTCCCTTCTCTTGACCTGTTCCTGCTCCTACCACGTCGATGAACCGCTCTTCCAAAACATTCTCTTCCGCGCTGCTCTCGAGTCAAACCGGCAAGTCCAAATCCTTACCCGCCACCGCGCGGCCCTCGACCATCCTATCTCGATCTTCCATCCCGAAAGCTCTTACCTAAAAAGCTTTCTCTTATATCTCGCTCGATAAAGGAGCTCCGCTCCCTTAACCCTCGGCAAAGGACTTTGCCCTTTGCAAACCCGTGTGGGATGCAAGGGAGCCGTGCTCCCTTGCTGGGTTTAAGGGGCAACGTCTCTTAAATTGACAACAACACCTCTTAGAAATATTTGCCAAACATGAGTTGGCCTTGGTTAGATCTACTGCACCCGTTTAGGTTTTGTGAATTTTGAAAGAGGATTTTGCGCCCCAGCGCATGGCTCGATCTTGCTATACCGAACTCGGCCAAAAACGTTGGAAAATGGCAAGAAGGCGCCCTGATTTTGAGCCAGGCGAAGCCGACGCCGGGCCCCAAAAAAATGCATCATTTTTTGGATAGGCCGTTGCAGCTCAACTTGAAAAAGTTGAGTGCTGCGGAATCACAAAAAAGATCGGGGGTTCGATCTTTTTTGTGCGGAGCAGGCGGGCCTCAAAAGCAGTGGCTGCTCGACGCAGCCAGAATCCAAGTTTTTGGCCGAGTTCGGTATAACATACATACTGTGAAGTTTGCGGCGATCTCCGGAACGCTACTGGAACGCAAAATCCTCTGTCAAAATTCGCAAAACCTAAGCGGGTATGGTATAGAAGGGGGCAAAAATTTGAACCGATTTCGCGAGCGTCAGCGAGTGAAATTAGTTCAAAGTCCAGCTCAAACTTTCCCGAGACATAACTCCTTTATTTTGAGGGGGAAAAACATCAAGCAAAGATTTTGTTAACCAACAAAAGATGGGATCTCTTCTTGACTTTTTCAGTTTTACATGTTAAACTAATTCCAAAAAAAATGAAAAAGGAATGAATCCGATGTCTATTAACTATATAAAAATTTCTCTTAACAAATCTGCGTTAATGAATGAAATTCGAGTTGCTTGTGATAAAGCAGAACGAGGAAGCCCAATTGATTTATCGCAGACAACTGAAAAACTCAAGAAACTGTTACGATTTTTCAATGAAACTTTGACTGTAAGTGGAGAAAAAACAGGCAATATCTCGAGAAAATTTCAAGAAGAAAAGAAACAAATAGGTGAATTGGTTCGTAAAGTTCAGGCCCTTTCTAAAGAGAGTCAAAAGAATGGGGTGCAGCCAGGGGTGTTGATGAAAGCGCTTACCGTTGCTGGGGTTGCTGCATTAGCCTTGTGGGGTGTTAGTAAATTAGGCGCTTATTTCTCAAATTCATCTCAACCACTTATTTGTCCAAATATTCCAGAACCAAGCTTTCTTGAGAACTTAAAACTTGCGTCTACTTGTTCCCCATCACAAGCTATTTGTGCGAACGTTCTAAAACTCGAGCCAAGCTTTCTTGAAAAACTAAAGCTCGCCTCTACCTGTTCCCCTATCTGCCCGAACGTTTCAGAACCTGAGCTCAGCTTTCTTGAAAAACTAAAGCTTGCTTCCACCTGTTCCTCATCACAAGTGATCTGCCCGAATGTTCCAGAGCCGAGCTTTCTTGAGAAGTTACATTCTCATTTATCGTCATCTGTAGCAAATTCTACTTGTTTAAACTTGTCTAAATTCTGCCCACAAAATCTCCAACAATTCGACGAAATGAGGGAAAATGAATTAATAGACTTATATGGTCGAGATCAACCCATTTTTGATGCTGAAACTGGATCCGAATTTGGATTGAAATTAAATCAGTTGTTATTTGGATCTGGATTTTCTAGATATGCCTTGACTCCTATGCATCCATTTTATGATCCAAAGAATCTTTTAAAATACTTAATTCAAGAGCATTCACAAATACGAAACACAGCACGATTTGTTGCTTATGTTCAACAAGAGCAAAACGATCGGAAGAAGCTAGAAGATTCAAAAAAGATAGACGCCCAACCTTCCAGTGCGACACCCGATTCTTCTAATTTTACGCCTTACATTTCCGCTGCTGCTGGAGTAGGTAGAGGACTTTGGAAAGGATTCGCAAAAATAACTGAAGGAGAATCCGTTCAAGAGTATATACGGTGGACCAAGGATGGCAAAAAATACCCACGAGTTTTTCATCATAAGTTGGACTGGACGGATCGTCGTGTAATACTAGCGACTGCATTGGGTGGCTTGATCGGAGGAGGCGTTGGTGCTGTAGCCGCAGGGACGGTTAACAGCTGCATTAAAGCAGATGGATACTGCCGTTCGTTTTTTTCTTCGGTTTTCTCTAAGTTAGGATCATACTTCAAACCCTCTCCTAGTTGTCTAGACCCATGGAAAAATAATAAAATTTGTCCGAAAAACCTCACAGATTTCATCAACTGTTCACAATCTGTAGAAATTTCGAACGAAAATATTAAATCTTTAACGGATGGAATCATCAAAAAGGACCTAGAATCCTTAATAAGAAAAACTCACAAATATTTATGTGATCCGCACAGTAATTTTCTATGTTTGAAATATCCTGGCCAAAAAGAATATTACACTTTAACACCAACGCCAACAGGCAATTTAGAACAAGACATTCAAACTCTCTTCGATTGGAATAAATATACATCTCATGGCACCACCATCTCATTCCTCATCGATCTTCTGAAAATTCACTTTACTCAAAAATCAAACCATAAAGATGGCCAATTAGCTCTAAAGCTTATAAAAGATATTGCAGCTAAAGAATTTCCAGTGTCTGCGAATGCTTCTTCTTTGAATGATTTTA
>CAISER010000020.1 GCA_903884375.1 Candidatus Collierbacteria bacterium
CAATATTTTACTTAATGTCTCGGTCTTCATATTAAATGTCCCCCTTTCAACTTCAGGTGTGTAATCAACCCCAATTATTCGATAAACTATGGGTGCAAACCTCCATAAATATTTGTATATGCCATTTGCGTTCGGTTCGGGGCCAAAAACAAGTACTCCTTCTGAACTAATACTTTTATAAGCCAATTTAAATAATTTCATCCAATATTTTTTATCAATGTGATGTACTATTCCCGATCCTACAATCGCATCAAATTTATTTTTGCTATTCGATAAGTAGGCTACGGCATTACTTTCGATTGGAATAATTTTCCCTAAAAGTATTTGTTTTCTAAACTTTTCCTTTATTGATTCTATTGCAATCCTTGAGACATCGATGGCAGTTATTTTTCTTCCTGTTTTAAGTAGATACTTTGTTAACAATCCGTCTCCGCAACCGATTTCTAATATTTCTTTATATTTGGGTTTTATATATCTTGCCACAAACCCTCTCATCGATTTGTCTGTTTTATTGCTTATTTTGTCGGTTTTTATCCTTTTGTAAACGTCATCATAGTATTTTTTTTGAGTGGACAGTCCTTTCATGTTTTGAATTATAATCTTTGTTTGATATTAATTTTTTTACTTGGACAAATTGTTGAAAACAGTTTTTATGTCAATAGTTTTTAGTTTAAATAGAGAAACTATCATACTGTGAATCATGGTAATGAGTAATAGTACAAACAACCAAAATGATCCCATTTCTGCATTAGATGTATTTTTTTCAATTAATTGAAACACTATATAAATTAATGGGATCATTGAAGCTACTAGATTTAATTTAGGAGTAACTTTATTTAAGAGCAGATATATACTCCACGTGATAATAACTGTAAATTCCCAAAAAGAAGGAAGAGATAATGAAAAAGGTTGGTAAATAACAATAAACAGAAAAGGTAATAATATGGTATAGAAGACCACTTTCTTTCGTGAAAATATTAACAGATTATGAAGGACATATTGAACAAGGGGGAGCATGTAAAAAATTATTGGAAATAGTAATGCCATACTACTAACCATATTCTGAATTTTTAATAAGAGATATTTAAATGTGTCCGACGAAAAAAATGTTTGACGAAGAACATATTTATGTTTGCTAATTAACGTGGGTAATAGACGATCAACTTTTATATGACCTTCTTCAGAACCGGATTTAGATTCTATTTCAACTAAATAAACATTCCCCTTTGAGTTTTTGATAATTGGGAACCCAAACGGAAAGAACTGATGATCCTGAAATTGATCAGTTTTATAATTTGCCGTATAGTACCAATTTGCATTATTTTTATCTTTTAATCGAAAAACCAACGTGTCGTTGTTTATGCGTCCGAATGTCTGAAATCGTATTGCAATGATTCCTAAATTGTCATACTC
Source organism: Candidatus Collierbacteria bacterium (assembly GCA_903884375.1). GTDB lineage: Bacteria > Patescibacteriota > Microgenomatia > UBA1400 > MFAQ01 > UBA2277. Next base: position 1,414 of record CAISER010000020.1, read on the forward strand.
AGAAATAAATTCCTGTGATATTTTCTCTCCAGTCAGAAGTTCTCTATTTCTTAATGAAGATGCATCATGTTCTTGAATCAATATCGATGGAGATGGATCTAATTTATGTAGATATATATATGAAAATACCCCCCAATATATAATTAGGATAATATAGACAATAATTTTTGAAATTTTCATTTTTGAATTTTATTTTTCCTTATCACCATATATATGACGTATAAAGCCATCAAAAGAAATATCGTGGCCGAAAATGGAAAGATTGTCGAGTATATTTCTTGAGGATAAAACTCAATTATATATTGGGCAGATGTAACCCCTGGGTTAGGATTAATAACCCATCCATTAACCAACTGATTGATTAATATGTGATCGAATTTTTGTTCTTTTCCATCTATATCAATAATTTTCCACCCTTGATGGAAGGTTTCGTTAAGTATCAGAATAAACTTTCCGGAAATATCAGTAATATTTATTTTGTATTTTGTGGCACTTAGAGGTGTAATTTTTATCGATGGTTCTTTTTTTGACAATGTATATGGTTTGTTTGGACCACATATTTGGCCGTTTTGTTCAAGATCTTTTGGGCACCCTACTAGCACAATCAGATTATCTAATTGTTTTTTAAGAATGTTTATGAATGAATCCGTTGAATAAATTGGAGATACCGATATGTATATCTGAGGATAAGAATCCTTAATTTGACATATTTCCGTGATCGACCAATCTGAATCTTGAATCATTGTTGATATACATTCCGACTTTATTTTCTTTTGCGAAGTAGATATTTGAATATTGGATTCTAATTTTGACCTAAGAAAAATATTGTTTACTCCGTAAACACCTAACATTTTTTTTGTCAAAACAATATCTTTTCCTGAATCAATTAGGTTGTTTACAAAATTTTTTACCAAGGGGCTGCTTTTGTCACTTGTATAAATCCCCGTTGAGTATGGAGAAAAAAGTGCTTGAGTATCATAAACTTCCCAGAAATCTCCCATAAAACGAGTATCTGTCTTGGTTTTTGTCGAACCTCCGGTCGGTAATAATAAATTTATTTGATTAGAATATATATCCAGGCCATCTTCGTAACTTTCCATGGGTAGATCTAACAATCTAAGACGAAAATCTTTGCCAATAAATATGCCGTTGTTTTTATCTGACTTTGAAGTTGAGTAGATACCGTCAGAAAAGAATGGATATACAGAAAATAATAGGCAGATAATTAACGTACATAATAGTGTTTTGTTTTTTATTTGAGAAAAGGCAAGACCTATACCTGTGGACAGTCCCAATGATGTAATAACCAAAAAACGACTACCGTCTCGTATTATCGTGGAAAATGGGATGTATGCGATTTCGGTTCGTAGTAAATATATTATCGGGGATACCAATATCAAACACATCGAAAGGTTGTAATATCTTTGAAAATCATTTTTATCATTGACAATTGCACGGTAGATTATTAGACCGATTGGAAATAGTGAAAATAATAGTAGAGGTGATGGAAATACAATTTCGTACTGTTGGTTATATAAACTTCCCCACCCTCGAAAAGAATTCAGTAATGAGAAAACCGCAGAAAATCTATCGACATCAAAGCTCGAAGTTGATTTGAAAGACAAATCCATATATTTCAAACTAGTTATGATCCAGGGAGCATTTGTAGCGATAACTGCTGAAAACATGACAATCAAACCCATGAAAAACGATTTTATTTGTTTTGCGTATTCCAACTTATTAAATTGACTGAAAAATATAAATAGGTAAATTATTGGAAACCAGACGATTGACTGTGATTGGGCAAATCCGAGTGTATATATAAAACCTAAAAATATCGCGTATTTAAATTTCCCGCTTGTAAAAAAGTTAATTGATATAAGGGCAAATAATGGTGATAAAGCCATGAATAATAGAACAAAATTCCAACCCATATTTATATAGTTAAATATCAAAGGGGAAAATAAATAACTTAACGCACCAACTATCGATGCTGTTTTACGTTTGGTAAGCCGAAATATAAACAAGTACGAGAAATAATAAATTCCAATAATTGTTAAAAATAATGTGATTTTTTGGAAACTTTCACCGCTTATGCCGATATCTGAGAATAAAGCAGCCAATAAATTAAATGGGTATGAATTCTTGTGAGAAGTTTGTGTTCCGGTTGGAATTTCTCTATTACTCCATATCGATGATACCGAATCGGCATAAACTTGAAGTTGTTTATTGGTATAAGGAGATGTCCAATCCCCCCCAACAATTAACCCCGGTTGCAAAAGAGGAAGAACGAATATAAAAAAAATGAGGAGAATGGGTAAAAAAAACAATAATATAATAGAAAATAAATTAGTTTTCATTCAATCATTTACTTACAAGCGTAATTTTGTTATTATTAGTGGCATTTCGAATCTGATAATATTCTCAAATCAGCGCATAATCTTCGCCGATGTCATATTATTACATATGTCAAAGGTAATTATTGGAGTAAAATTCTGAGTAGCAAGAAAAATGAATAAATCGAAAAAATCAACATATATTTTGAAGATTCGTAATCGTAGGATTATTTTAGTGTTAGAAAAAATTTACGACAAAATTGTTCCTAGTTTTATCAAAAATAATCGAACGTTCAACAAGTGGTTATACAAGTACTTAATCGGGTCTTGGTTTGATGTAGATTTTAAGCAAAAATATGAAAAATTTAAAACCAAAGATTGGATATATTTATATGACTCGTTATATGTTCATCGAATTAGAGACGAGGACATAACAGAAAATCAAAAAAATTCGTTTTAAAATATCTTGAAGGTAATAGTATCGTTGATGTGGGATGTGGATTAGGATTTCTATGCAAACAGATAGTTATGAAGAATGATAAGTATAAGGTTGTTGGATGTGATTTATCTCCAGTGGCAATTAAAGATGATAATGAAAGGTTCCGTCGAATATCACGATTAAAATTTAAGGTGGAAAATATTACACAACTTAGTTTTAGAGATAAACAATTCGATACGTCCATTAGTTGTCATGTAATAGAACATGTTTTAAATTATAAAAAGGCAATCAGGGAGTTGGTTAGAATTACAATGAAAAGACTAATAATTATCGTTCCAGAAGAGTATTATAAAAAATACTCTCCAGATTATCATATTAATTACTTTAATAGGGATAATCGGATCGAAAGTTATTTTCCAAAAGACTTTACTGTTGTGGATACTCAACTCGTCGATGGAGATAGGTGCCTAGTTTTGGATAAAAATATTTAATGTTTTGACGCTTTTGGCCAAATTCGGAATATTGAAACAGATTGTATAAAGAGAAAAAATATTATAAAAGCTATTCCCCACTTTTGATTAAGTAATTTGTAGTAAACACTATTTCCTGCCTCGAAAGAAAAATGTATATATGTGATGTAATAATATTCGATCATTGAAAGACACAAGACGACCCACTGACACCACCTTGGTAATTTTGCGATGAATAGAGTAGCCGTACCAACCAGTAAAGGAATAAGTCCGATGTTGTACCAGTTTAATCCAAGAATTGCGTAAAAACTTAAATAAAAGGCTGTGGTAATAAAAATAACGAAAAATGAAAAATAAGTAATAATTTTATTTATTTTTGATGGAAAAACAAATAAAGATATAAAAACAAAAGGGGTGAGAATAATGCTTATGGCTGGAAGTAGAGTGGTTCTAAAAGGACCATAGCTCCTAATTACCCCCTGTCTTGGGTTAGCAATAAAAACTCCCAATAAATTGTCGAGTTTTGCTGAGAGTATTTTTTGAAAATTATCAATTTGAATCGGTCTAACCATTTGCATTGTTTTGTTCGTATTTTCCCAACTACTAGAAATCATTGAAGCGATCAGTAAGCTATTCCCTGGTTCTAATCTCGACCATATTTGCCAAATGATAAAGGCAATAACTGGGAAAAAATATATTTTTGTAAGTAGGAATAATGATCTAAAGATATGCGACTTTCTAAAACATATTAATTGGAATAATGCGATTGGCGCGATATATATAAGGGCAAAGGGATGCGAAAGGAAAGCTAGAGTGGAGCTAAGAGATGCCATTACTATAAGTTTATTACTATGATCGGTTAATAGTCGATACGAATAATAAAAGAATAATAAAAGGAAAAAAAGCACCAATAATCTTACTTGGCCAAAATGACTGGCAAAAAATATCCAATGGTTGAAGGTTAAAAATATTGAGGTGATCGTGGCAATTTTTTTATTAAAAATGGAGTTTATCAGTACCCAACAACCTAATATGAAAACTGGTGAGATAACGATACTGATTATTTCAAATATGAAATGACGGTCTCCAAATATTGCTAAAAAAGGCAATGAATACAAAGATAGCAATGGTGTCCTGTCGGAAGGTTTATATCCTGTCATGATTTTCTCTGCTGCCGGATTAGTCAATGAAAGATCGTAATTCCAGACTTTTGTAACCGCGTAGGGTAGCTGAAAGTCGGTCTGATAGGCGCCGTATTGCGTGGGAAAATATATTGAGTTATCATATTTACTATCGTATTCCTCTATCAGTTTTATATCGTTATAGCCGTTAAAATTAAAGAAAAATAATAAGTTGACTAAATAAACAATCATTAACACAATAACCGTTTTGGAGTCATTGGAAATAGAAATTTTATTATTAATCAACTTGAACAATGAAATAGTGATTAAAATACTTAACGTAATAATCATGACAATGTTTGTCTTTGTGATTAAGGATGTAATACCCAATAGGGAAAGGATCAATACACTCTTTAGCCAAACCATTGAAAGATCGATCGGTGAAATAGAACTAACCTTCCGAAAAGTAATACCAAAACCAACAAAAATTGTGAGAGCCAGAAAAATGAGCGAGTAATAAACGTAACATAGTGGCTCACGTTTTACGTAGAATAATTTTTGTGTAAGTCTTGTTAATAAATTATCTTGGGGTAGATAGAATGCTCTAATTTCACCTATACCAATTTTTCCATTCTCCGAACCTGGTGTTGAAAAAGAAAGTCTTAAGGTGCTGATTTTTTCTTTTTTCATTAATGCATTGGAAACAGTAACCAAACTAAAATTATTGTCTTTGATCGTCTCGAGTGATTTCCAGGGGGTATTTGGTAGTGTTTGATATTCTACAAATATTTGTCTAGCCAGGTTATATGAAAAATATATTTCAATCTGATCGATTTTTTGGGAAGATTTGAAATAAAGAATGTTATCGCATTCTTTTTGTTTAACGACACAGTTAAATCCTGATTGGAGATTACCATCGAATATTGATTGTGGGGTACCATTTGACGGATCATTAGGCACGTTATCTACCAGATTTAATGATTCGATAGAGCTAAAAGGAACTTGATGTCTATTTAAATTATAAAAACTTAGTTTCGATCTTAACAATAATAGAATAACCAGAAAAGATATTAGAAAAATAATATTCTTTTTGATCATTTAAACTATCTTAAATCCAAATTTTTAATAATGGTTCTCTCCTGAATATTTGAGATATCTTTCCAAATAGGGACGTCTTGCAGTTTATAATTTTGGGGTTTAAGTTTCAATACCTTACATACCTCCTTGGCCATAGATTGAGTGTTACCTATGGAAACATACTTGATATAGGTTTTATATTTTTTGAAAATTAGTTTGTATACAGGTAAATTGTAGGCGACAACTTTCATGCCACTTGCTATACCCTCGAGTATTCCTATGCCGAAGCCTTCCTCGTATGAGGGGGCTATCAGAATAGGTGTTGATTTCATCAGTTGTATTTTCTTTTCATTAGAGACATATCCAAAATAATGAAAATTGCGGTTTAATTTGAATCTTCGAAGCAAATCTTGAATTATATCCATATCCGATTTGGTACACGCCCCGATTACCCCCAACTTACATGAAGGTATGGATTGACAGATTATTTTGAGACATACCAGTGCGTCAAATATACCTTTTGTTTTGTTTAAACGACCAACATAAAGGATATCCGTACTCATCTTATCCTTTTTATACTTTTTTCTAAAATCGGATGACACGGCTGCACCCGAAATTGAAATTCTTTCCGGTTTGAATCCTAAGTTTAGAAGTATCCCCTTTCCTTCGGAAGTTAGCACAAAAATATGATCGGCCGTTAATTTTATAATAAATAGACTAAATCTTTGAAGCACTAGTGAAGTTAAACTATAAATAAATCGATTCTTGCGTTTCCAAGGAACGGGATTTAAATGAAAAAAATTACAAAATATTTTTGTCTTTGGGTGAAATATTTTGTATATCGCCGCCGGTAGAGTGTTACAAAAGAAGTCTCCGGTTAAATATAATCCATCAACGCGACCTATCGCGGGAAACAGGAAAATTGTTTTTACGGTGCGGACTATATAGCTGTATAAAATCTCCAACCCACCAATAAAACCACCCATATATTGGATATGGGTATTGTCTGATGAAAAGTATTTAGCATTTTTTATCTTGGACTTCAAATCCGCATGTGTGTCCAATGGGGAAATAATTTTTAAGGAAAAGTTAAATTTTGAAACGATCTCCGTTGAAAGAACGTCGCCTCCGGATGCTATCTTCGGAGAAAGTAACTGATTAAAACAGACAAGTAACTTAATCTTTTCCATTAATCATCATTTTTAATTGCTTCGATATACATGCTTGTAGCTTTGTGTATCTCAAGTTCAAGTTTGTTTAAATCCGGTGTTTTTCCTTTTCTAAAACTACATTTTTGAATGCTTGAAAATCCCGTTTCTTTTAATAAATCTCTTAAATAGGGGAAGTTGTAATGCCATTTGTGATACCTGATAAATTGAATTGAAATTTTTTTAATAAGATTGGGAGTTTTATCTTTTTCATCCCCAAAAATTGCTTTATCAAATTCTCTTGCTGAGTTTATCTTATTGGGATTATTTTTATAATTTGAAATTACCTTTTCGATATCTGGTACACTGATCCTTAATATTCCACCTTTCTCCATGACTCTGTGACATTCCGATAATATTGACCTCGCTTCCCAGTATTCAAAATGTTCAAGAACTTGTGAACAAAAAAGGAACTTAACAGTGTTGTCTTTAAGAGGAAATTTTTTTCTGATATCAACAATTTTAATTTTTGGCCATTTCTCTTTATAACTGTTACTTAGTAGATGAATTTTTATTAATATTGATTTTAATTTTGGTAATGTTGAGATTAGTGGTAATATTCCAAAATCATAATTCAGCCACCCCGATATACCGCAAGGACCACAACCGATGTTTAGTTTTATGTGTTTACCTTTTTTCATATTAAATATATTTTTATTATTTAAATCCGGGGTCGAAATCTATCTTTCCTAACGTTTTCGAATTAAATTTTAATTTAAATATTTCAGTGAGCTTCCTAAGGACCGTCCTTGGCGTTAATAACGACATTAAAGTGAAAAATAAAAATTTGTAATTAAAAATATTTATCCATCTATATTTGATCAGTGAGCTAATCTCTCTTAATAATTGTCTTGTTGTACCAAAATTTTTTATTTGAATTAATCCTACATAATTTGTGGCGATAAAATTTCTTAAAATATACTCTCTCATTCTTTTATATCTTTTTTCCGGAAATTCCGTATACAAGGTGTTTTTCCACACTTCCATGGGAGAGTTTCGATAGACGTTGGGATTCGTTGAACCGTTACTACCGATCCTTACTCCAAGAATATAATCTTTAAGAATGACTGCCTTATGGTCTTTCAGAGCTTTCATAACGGCGGAGGCCATTTCAACAAATGGCTGGTTATTGAATGAAAAATTCAACAGATCTTTTCGAAAGGAAACTCCGGACATCTGATCAGATAGAGCCATCACATCGATGATCTTGTTAAAAGATGATCGTATGCTTACGACCATATCTTTATCAAAATGTCTTGTTACTCTGACCGGACGTAAATCGTTCCCAATAAACCAGAAGTATGGGCGGATAACAACCCCAACATTTTTTGAAGTATTAAATGCGTTAATGATTTTCTTCAATGCATATTTATCAAAGAGATCGTCTCCCGCCAAAAATACGATTATTTTCCCTACCGCCTTGTCTTTACATTTCTCAAGATTTTTTCCACAACCGATATTTTTTTTATTTTTGTATAGCCGGATCCTTGAGTCCTTGAAACTCTTGATCTTTTTAATGGTGTTATCTTTTGAGGCGTCGTCGACGATAACTATTTCAAAATCACGGATGCTCTGGTTAGCTAATGATCTTAAGGTGGAAACAATGGTGTTTCCGGAGTTATACGTCGGAATACATACACTGATCAAAACCTTTTTTTTACTAGATTTTCTGTTCATTAATTGGTCAGTATTAATTTATTGATGCTATCACAAAATCAAGAGTATAAGTAGTGATAAAATCTTAATACAATTATGAAGGAAAAAATCTTAGTTACCGGCGCAAATGGTTTCATAGGATCCGGATTGGTTAAAGAACTTGAAGATGGAGGTGCGAGGGTGATCAAACTGGATAGGGCTATTCTGACTCAACCGGATGTTTTAATTCGAACGATAAAAAGAATTAAACCTTCAAAAATATTTCATCTAGCCGCTTACGGAAATCATTATGATCAAAAGGATGTTAGGGAGATATATAACGCAAATGTCTATGGAACATTTAATCTATTACAGGCAGCCTCTCAGGCAGGAGTAAAGTGTTTTGTTAATACCGGATCTTCAAGCGAATATGGAAAGAAGGATGTTCCAATGAAAGAAGATATGGTCCCTGAGGCAAATACAATGTACGGAGCTACAAAGGTCGCCTCAACATATCTATCTAAGGCATTCGCATCTGAGTATGGGCTTCCGGTCGTAACAGTCAGACCGTTTTCGGTTTATGGCCCTGGGGAAGCAGAACACAGATTTATTCCTACGGTCATAAGATGCTGTCTTTCAGGCCAACCACTTAAACTTGCCCATGGAGTTCACGATTGGATATATATAGATGATTTCGTTAACGGAATGATAATTGCAGCCAATAATATCAGGAAATTATCTGGTGAGGTTGTCAATATTGGCACAGGGAAACAGTATTCCAATGAAAAAGTCGTTGAAGAAGTTCAGAATATCTGTGGTATAAATGTAAAGAAAGAGGAGATTGGCAGTATTAGAAACTTCGATACCATAACTTCATGGGTTGCTGACAACGAAAAACTTAGGTCGTTTGGATGGAAACCCAAAATTGATCTTAGAAACGGTATCGAAAAAGTAATAAATGCTAAAAAGACAAATAAATCATAGAAGAAGAATTATCGAGCTAATAAAAGAGGCTGATACTACACATATTGGCTCTGCATTGTCTGTAGTTGATATCATCGACGCTATCTACAAAGTAAAGAAAAAGAAGGAGAAATTTATCCTAAGTAACGGACATGCAGCTGCAGCGCTATACGTTATTCTTGAGAGCTACGGAATAGTAAAAGATCCCAAGATCAATATCTTGGGTGTTCATCCGGAAAGAAATCCTCAAATCGACATTCATCTGTCTACCGGTAGTCTGGGACAAGGTCTGCCAGTTGCAGTCGGTATGGCAATGGCAGATAGATCAAAAAATGTTTATTGTTCCATATCTGATGGTGAGTGCGCTGAAGGAAGTATTTGGGAAGCAGTGTCAGTTGCTTCAAAATATAAGCTTAATAATCTAAAAATAGTAGTTAATGCTAATGGATATGCGGGTTACGAGGAAATCAATTCTGATAGTCTTAAATCAAAATTCCACAGTTTTGATTGTGATGTTGTTGATGTAAATGGACACAATATTGGAGAAATCATCAGAGGACTTGCCATCGAAACAAAAACACCATTACTGGTTTATGCAAGAACTAACGTCGAGCAACTTCCCTTTTTAAAAGGGCTTTCTGCCCATTACTACAAAATGACAGAGGAAGATTATAAATTGGCAATTAAAACATGGTCAAAGAATTAGATTTGAAAGAAAGATATGACACCATGAGGGGGTGGTTTGCATATGAGCTTCATAAACAGATGGTCAAAAATCCCAAGATTTGGTTAGTAACAGGTGATCTTGGTTATGGAATGTTTGATAAGATCAAAAGAGATTTTCCAGAGAGGTTTGTCAACGTTGGAGCGGCCGAACAAACATTGTTGGGTGTTTCAATAGGATTGGCTTACGAAGGAATGATTCCCATCACTTATTCAATAACACCATTTTTGCTCTATCGGCCGTTCGAAACAATTAGAAATTATGTAAATAGAGAAAAAGTTCCGATTATCTTGGTTGGAGGAGGAAGAGATAAAGATTATGGACATGACGGCTTTTCTCACTGGTCAGATGAAGACAAAAGAGTAATGACGTTATTCCCAAATATCATTTCCACTTGGCCCGAGAGTAAGGAAAGTATTCCCGATCTTTTTGAAACGATTTTGTCAAGTACCGTTCCCTATTATCTTAACTTACGAAGATAATTATTTTTTCTTAGTCAGTACAAGTTCCCAATTATAATAGCCGAGGATGGGGATTCTTAAGGCTCTGATCGTTTTCCAAAATAGATTATCACGTTTTTTTATTGATACACCCAGTCTTTTTGTAATAAAATCTATTAAAGGAAACCGCTGTGTTGTTTTGTTACTCACATTAATGGTGAAGAATTTTTTCAATAAATTTGTCAGTTGCTCATCATTTGTATATTCCCTTAGATGTGTTGGGTCAAGTACCCAACCGGTGTTATTTTTGTAAAAATACCAACCATACCACTTCTTGAAGACCGTCGATAAATAGACAGTTCCTTTATCTTTAAGGACTCTATTAAAAGAGGTTGTCATCTTTTCATCATCTACATGCTCAATAACTTGTGTTGAAATTACCAAATCTTGGCTATTGTCCCCGATCGAGTTCATTGTTTCGGCAGAGTCGACTTTAGCATTAAATTTTGGAAAATTTCTCTTTACTATTTCTATTCTGTCCTTTGAAAGATCGATGGCATTTACCTTTAGATTCCCTAATAGTCCTTCTTTATTGAGGGCATATAAAATGGATCCGTCTCCGCAGCCGCAATCGAGAATAGAATCAAATTTATGATTTTTGAATAATCTCAAAAGTATTTTTGGGGCTTCACCTGTATAGTACTGTGGAGCGAATTTGGCGTACTTCTCGATATTCATTTTAATTGTTCTTGAATTTTATCCAATACTTTTGTTACTTTAATGGCATGTTCAAGTCCGGTAACACATTTTTCACCTTTTATAAAGGCAATAAACGACCGGAGCTCATTTTCCAGGGGGGCTATCGACTGTATAATAGTGTCGTCGAAGTCTACTGAATCATATTCACCATGGGCTACGATCTTCCTTAATTTTTCTGAGTAATTCCAACCTGTTTCGATATGACATTCCGATTTTTCATATTTTAATGTGATGGATAAATTTTCATTGATCTTTTCGGCTTTTATCACTTGTGGCTCACCCAAAAAATAAACGGCAAGAGACACTCCGTGGGGGGCAAGATACCATAACGGAGTAGTATTTTCCTCGGCATGGATATTACATAGTTTAATATCCAATCTATTTATTTTGCCGACTTTTTTCAGTTTTTCCATGAGTCCTTTGTTATACAAATATATATGTCCAACCATTACTTTATTGTTGTTTATCTCAAGTGCATCCTTTAAAGAAGTTGCAAATGGTTTTTCGATAAGAAGATATTTGTTGGGAAACTCTTTGGCAATTTCAGTGTGAGTGGAGTCCGGAGTGGCAATTATTATTCCATTAATATCATTATATTGCTGTAGCTCCTTATAGTTTCTTGTCACCACATATTTTATTTCCACATCCGGAATATTATTAACAACGTTAAGATAACGACTTCCCCATTTCCCCTTTCCAATCAAAGCAAGTGTAATCATTATTTAAACAACATATCTTGATTTATTTGTATTTTCAAAATCAAGAATATCGTATATATTATCCAATTTTGCACCGACAATAATATCAAAACCAGGAAACCCATAATCACTTCTAAATAATATTGGTCTTCCGTCGTCATAATCATTCTGTATAAGAACCGTTTTTCTTTCGCGTATATCACCCTTATGTTTCATGTCTTTCATATCGGGAATACAATTTACGACGTGTTCTTTTATCTTTTTGTAATCACCACCTTCAGGGGTTAATTCTACATGATGTATGGTGTGAAGACCTCGTTTGGGAAAAGGATAAATTGAAAAGAAAGAACCGTCCATTATTGTAATTGATACATTTTTAAACTTTTCAGGTACTTCCACTAAGGGCATAACGGTATCTTCGTTCCTTATTGGGAGTTCGGGAAGGTTTGAGTTTATTAATAACTTATTTGTGTCAGCGTAGATACAGGCTATAATTTTTTTTGCGTTTATTTCTCTATCTCTTAGATATATCTTTCCTTCACTAACTTTTTTCACTTCAGTATTTAATAATATATCAACGTGTTTTAATTTCTCAATCAAAATCTTTTTAATTTTTTCGGAATCAAATACTCCTTCGTGTCCTAAAAAAATATCTTCAACAAATTCCAGATTAAACCATTTTTTAAGATTTTCCGGACATTCATATAAAGGACAGCCAACTTTTTTACATGCTTTCTTATATTTTTTTGCATCAGTTTTTCCATTGCGACCCACGGCATAGAACATTGTGTAGTCATCAGATACTGCATCTTTAAACTCTGCCATGAATCTTGGAAAATTTATATGGGCTGCAAAAGCAGTTTTATAACTTCTTGGATAGTGATAACCATTGTGTACTCTTGCCTGATTATTAGCTGAGGCTTTTTGCATTAAATCATTTTCTTTTTCAATTAAAAGAACCTTTCCTTTCAGATTTTGGGCAATCATACAACCAAAAAATCCACCGCCAATCACAATATAATCATAATTATTCATTATTGGGTATTTTTTTGTATTAATTATTGTTTCCAGTTGTCTCTTGTTGATTCTCTAGGCTCTATTTTACCTCTAATCCAGCCATAGATATAGATAAATAAAGTGGAGTAACAAGCCACCGGGTGAAAAAGCCAAGTCGCATCTTTTTTTCTTAGAAAACCTATTAGTGTTTGGATAAGGATTGGAAAGATTAATATGCATTCGAAAGTAAATAATATTATCTTTGAAAGAAAAGATTGCTCCCAGTTTATTTCTCTATTATTCTTTGATTTATGAAAGGACATATCATTTATGCGACGAAGTTGTTTCTTAAAAAATTTTCCGGCATCTGCTTCAACAAAAGTATGAATAATCCCTGTTTTGACTTTGGCTATTTTTACCTCCCCTTTTGTTTTAATTATTTTTAATAAAATATCGATATCAAAAAGGTAATTGGCACCCTTGATGGCATTTTTCAATATTGATCTTCTAAATATAGTTCCATTGGCACCGATTGTGGGTATTGGCTCATGATTGAGAGTAATTTTTAGATATTTCCCTTTGTTTTCTTCAGGAAATTTTAATCCTGTCCATTTGTTGGTGATATATGAATATCTATCATAGTTCCCAATAAACAAACATATTGGATCATTCATACCAAGCAGGGCAAAATAACGAGTGAGATAAGGATCATTTTTCCTGTAGGTGTATTTAATTGGTTCCGAGGCAATGATTTCTTTATCACCAAAAGGCATTACCATGTCCTTTAACCAATGTCGATTGGGTAAAATATTATCCGAATCGATGAGAGCAATCAAATTATGTTTGGCAACTTTTACTCCAACAGCCTTTCCGGCTTCACCAGTTTTTAACTTGTTTTGGACTATTATGGCGTGATATTTTTTGGATATTGATAAAGTAGCATCTGTCGAACCGCCATCGGCAATGATGATTTCAATTTTGTTTTTGGGATATTTTTGTGTGGTGATTGAATTTAAACATTTATCCAATACAGAAGCAGCGTTTAAGGTAGGAATAACTACCGAGATTGATGGTAGTTTTGTTTGCTTCATAAATTAATCGTTTTCCCCGTGCTGACCAAGCTGTTTGGGTGAGAAATCGGTAAGGTGACCTAAAAATCTCCACCCGGCCATAAAGAGAAATTTTATATCGTCAATTCTTTTTATTTCCCTTATCTTGCGCCAAATAAACTTGGGGTTGAGGAAGGACTTGTAGAGCTCTTGGGTGAGTTCCATTACCTGTTTTTCCGTAAGTGGCGATTTCATAATAGGCTTCCTCATGTCGTAATCCTCATAGTTCTCTGACAATAACCAACCTTTTTCTTTACATTCTTTCCAAAGAGGAGTTCCCGGATATGGAATAACAACTGTTGCTTGGAGAGTGTCGACATAACCTTTTTCAAAACATTTTTTGGCAAGAGCAACTGTACGCTTGGCGTCTTTGTAAGTCTCCCAAGGATATCCCATCATTATAGTGAGATGTGGGTCAAGTCCGCCTTTTTTCGCCATACGAACACCTTCTTCAATTTGTTTGACTTTGAGACCCTTGTCTAGATGATCAAGTGTCTTCTGATTTGCAGATTCCATTCCGTATAGGATAAAGCGAAAATTTGCCTTACCCATTAAGTCATAATGTTCTTGTCGAAGCGCGTTGAGACGCATATTGCAACTAAAAACAACTTTTTTGTTGTAACCTGAATCAATTAATAGATTGCAAAAATCGATAAGTGGTTTTCCAATCATAAAAGTACCCGCATCGTCAAAAATTTCTTTAACGTGATATTTATCGACGACGTGCTTTACTTCATCAAAAAGTCTTTGAGGAGTAAAGCGGCGATATGAACCTATTGGATTAATAGTATGATCCCAAACGCAAAATGTACAACGATTCCACCAACAATCACGACCAGAGTACATATAAGTAGCTGGTGTGTATTTATAGTTCCCATTGTAAACGGAGTAGAGTTCCCATTTGGTTAGGTCTCGATCAATAAACGGTAATTCGTTTAGATTATGAGCAACAGACGGTTTTCCCGAATTTGCATAAACTATCTTTCCTTTTCTTTTAATTGTGGCGAATGGTTTTTGTTTTATCCGCTTGTCGGATGCTCTCCACCATACTCCACCTTCGAGTTTTGTTTTTTTTGTTAAATAATCGAGAAGATTGACGATGACAAAATCATAGTCACCACCAGTGATTAGATAATCTACTTTGCTGTTGTCAAACATTTCTTCCGGGGCAAAGGTGACGTGATCACCTACCCAAACAGTGATTAGTTTTGGAAAAACTTTTTTGAGATCGTTAATTATTTCCCAGTGTTTTTTGACTATTGGGGATTTGGTTTCGACCATTAAAACATCCGGTTTCCATGCCTTCAACTCTTTGAGCCATTCCTTGTGTGTTTGTTCGGCAGCAATTCCATCCATCCACTTTACTTTGTAGCCATGTTTCTTTAAATTGGAAGCGGCATAGGCCGGAACCATGGGATAGATATATGTCTTTGCGTTGAAGTACTGGAATTGCCTATTTTGTGAAAGAAGAGCAACTCCTTTGTCAGAAAGAATGGGAGGGTACCCGATTGCAACACGAAGAGGATTTTTTGTTGAGTTCATTGTTTTATATTCTATTATTTATGGATAAATTTGTTTTCCTAACTTATTTTTTAGAATTATTGCAGAGACCGGACATGAACGAGTAGCCTCTTTTATTTTTTCTAGGCTGTCTCCTTCAGGGTTAATGATAACCGCTTTCCCGTCAGATTCACGAAGAAAAAATGTGTTTGGAGCTGCAATGGTACATGGCCCAGCCGAAATGCACTTTGAAAGATCAACCATGATGGTGATTCCATCACTTCGTGTTGCTTTTGTTGCTTGGTTGCTTTTGTAATCCGTTGTGGTCATCGTTTTAGTTTAGCAGTAAACAAAAAGCCTTTAATAAACTTGGCTCCGTACCAAAGATGAGTAATAAAAATAGTAGGAATGGAAATAAGGGCCTGACGAATACTACCAGATTTTTTATATATCCAGTTGGCGTTTCCAATTAACGCCAGAAAATAAATGAAGAAACAAATAATTCCGAAATTACGTATTGAAAAAATTGCTGGGTTAAACCAGAGATAGGAAAAAGAAATAAATACCAAACCTAATAACATAAGAGAGGGAAGAAAATAGATTGGCCGTAATGAAGTTGCAGGAAGAATCTTGGCAAAAAATCCTCGGTGAAGGCCAAAATTACCGTTTTGTCTTAGATGAGATTTTAGTATCGGACGACGGTGATGAAATACTACGGCTTTGGGTTCATAGATTATTTTCTTCTTTAATTTGTGGGTTAGGTCGAGACAAAGTTTGGTGTCTTCTCCCGGCCAGTAGTTTGAGTCGTAACCACCAACAGATAAAAAATCATCTCTTTTTATAGAAAGGTTCATTGAAGGATAATCATCAACAAAGCGTTTTTTGCCTGGTAAAAAGCGATAAATATAAATTCCGGCACCAATTGGTGACGCCGAAGCCCATCCGGATGCTTCTTCTTTCCAGGAAACATTTGGTGGAGTAATTCCCGGACCTCCAACTCCGGTAATATATTTGTTTTTGAAATGAGGGACAATTTTGCTGAGCCAATCTGACTTTGGCTCTGTGTCGTCATCGATAAAGGCAACGATTTCTCCTTTGGCAATCTTGGCACCATGGTCTCGTTTTTTTGCCGGTGGAGTATATTTTCCTTTGTAATCAACGATTTTTAGTTTGGGATGTTTAATCTTAAGAGGATGATCGGTTTCCAATATTATTTCGAAATTTTTGTATGTTTGTTTTTTTAGCGCTGCCAAACACTCCAATAGATACTGATTATTTCCATTTTTTTTGTATTCAATTAAAATAACCGAAACTAAGGGATTGTATTTTTTAGTCATAACGGAGTTTTAATCTGGAATCACCCTGCCAACGGTCGATATGGTTGTCGTCGTAATGATGCAAAATGTAAGTGCGATAGATGATGGCCAAGTAATCGATAGCAAAATTTTGGACTGAAGAAAATCCAATATTGCTTTGAAAATTGTAGTTAATTTCTACTGGAGACTCGTAAATTTTTTTAAAACCGAGATGGTTGGCAACGGCGAGTAGTTCTAAGTCAAAGGCCCAACGCTTGACCATGAGACGAGGAAGAACTTTAACCAATACTTTTCTTTTAAACACCTTTAAGCCTGTTTGGGTATCGGAAACATTTAGTCCAAAAAAGAAACGGGTGGCTTTTTGAACCAGGAAACTTAAAATTTTTCTTCTCCAGGGATAGTAAACCTTACTGGCATGGTGACGTTTGGAACCAATAATAATATCGGCGTCGTACCATTTCATATGTTCAAGAGCCAAGCCAATACCTCTCGCGTGGAGGTCGGAACCAGCGTCAATGAAAGCAATAATCCCCCCTTTAGCTCGTGCCATACCGTAACGTACCGCATAACCCTTACCTTTGTTTGTTGGATAAAAATAGATTTTGATATTATCGCCTTTGATTTTTTTGGCACGTTCTACAGTGTGATCTTTAGCATTTTTCCTTCCGTCAACAACGCAGAGTAGTTCATAAGAGCGACCTAGTTCATCCAGATATATTTTTAGTGAGGATAGATCACGAAGTATTGTTTTGCAGTTGTAGGCCGGAACAATAACAGACAGTAGACCGGGGTCCGATTTGAGAACTTTTATTTTTTTAGTGGAGTGTCTTGCCATCTATTTTCGGATTATACTTGTTTTGGCTTTGAAAGTCTTCTGGAAACATAAATCGAAAGGGATAGAAAAAGGAATAGCTGAAGATAGAAATTAGCTTGAACAGTGATGGAAAAAGAATTCTTAGATATATAGAAGACTATCGGTTGGAGAATAGTGGTGATGAGCAATAATATGTTTGCTTGAGGACGATTGGTAGCCATTAAATAGGAAATAATGAATAAACTGAAGGCAAAGAAAGCCATGGAAAAAGCAAAATATGCAAGTAATGGAGATGCTTCAAGGTAGGCCGGACCTGAGAGTAAATTGATGATGAACTTGGGAAACAGACTAAAAATCCCTGCCCCTATCGTACCAAAAAATAATATTACCGAACCAAGTTTGAAAAAAATTGAATTTGTTGAGGTATTTTTAGCATGACGATGAGCAGCGATTGGGAGCACTAAGGCGGAGATTGGAGTAAGCCCGAACAGAATCATTCTCCCGAGAATTGATAGTGCCGAGTAAAGTCCTGAGGTGTGTGAGTCAAAAAAAGCTCGAACCATTAAAACGTCTGTGGAGATTAACGATGCCACTCCAAGTGCGTAGATAAAACTGTAACCGGTAAAACCTTTCAAATTAAATTTATTTTTCTTACCGGTTTCCATCTTTGGGTAGACATTTTTTTTGATTGATAGAAATA
This sequence comes from Candidatus Collierbacteria bacterium, assembly GCA_903884375.1. GTDB lineage: Bacteria > Patescibacteriota > Microgenomatia > UBA1400 > MFAQ01 > UBA2277. The sequence goes on from CAISER010000020.1 coordinate 19,719, forward strand.
GCATAATGGAAGTTATCGCTCCGGCAAGAATTTGACCAAGAATGGCTCCCGTGGCACCAAGCCCTAGTTTTATAAACAAAACCGCAAGAAGAATCGTCGAAACTGTACCAATAAAACCAACAATCGTCTGGAAGACGAATTTTTGAAAAGCGATGATGTAGGAATTGACAATGGTTTGAAAAAGAGAAATAAAGACACTAATTCCCAGAACAATAAAGGCTATTGAGTGTGCTTTAAATACAAAAGCCAAGGGGCCGGAAAGAATAATCAAGAGAGTACCAAGTATTATGACAATTGGAGTAATGAGTTTGAGAAGATAATAAAAGAATTGATTGATTGATTTGTCGTCCCCCTTTCCTTTGTAATCCGAAACAAATTTAGTGACGACGTTGGCAACAGTTCCCGTGGGAATGGCTAAGAGATTGGTAAGACTGAGATAAGAAAGAAATTCACCATACTGCCCCGGTAATAGGAGTCTTAAAAGAACCAAATGAAAAATATACCTCGAAAAACTTAGAATAAAGTTCCCGAAATAATAAAAGGCACTAGAACGAGCAGTGGGTGTAGAAAAGGCTCGTAAAACTTTCTTCATTGCTTAGTTTAACATGGAGGCTAGGCTATCTATTCCTAAGAATACGAAAAATTGCCAATAAACCATAATTGTTTTGTTTTTCAACCTGGGGAAAAGTTTTGAATAGATTTATTAATAAGATGGCTGGATTTTCCAGTAAAAAGGTTCAAACTATGAATAAGATATCAAGAAATTTAGACGCCCTAGATCAAGTTTGTGTTCTTTGAATAACTTGATTATAAATATCTTGCGTTTCTTTGGCTGTTTTAGCCCAAGAAAAGGTGGAGGCTTTCTTTTTGGCTTCGTCAATTTGAGTTAATTTCGCTTTGGGAGAGAGAGAAAGAGCTTTTTTAATGGCTTTTTCCATTGAAATTAGTTTGTGAGGATTAAAAGTAATGGCATTATCATGATAGATTTCCGGAAGACTGCTAGTGTTTGAACTTGCAACTAAACAACCGGAAGTCATGGCTTCAAGAAGAGGTAAACCAAAGCCCTCATAAAAACTAGGCTGGACATAGAGAGCGGCCAGGTGATAGAGAGCGTTCAATTCATCGTTTTTAACATATCCTGGTAATATTAAGTGTTTGTAGACCCTTAAACGGACCATATCAATAAGTTCTGGGTGAACAGGTTCTTTGATTTCTTGAAGCATCCCCTTTCCTACAATAACTAAAGGAATATTTAATCTGTCCGTTACCTCTGCTAGAGTAGGTAAGTTCTTGTTTGGATTTGGACCTCCAGCTACCGTAAGAATAAATTTATCTGGGAGATGAAACTTCTTTTTGACAGTATTAAGTTTTTTTTCGGCGACTTCTTGGCTATAAAGTGAATCAACAGCCAATGGGGTGACAAATATTTTTTCCGGTGAAACACGTAGATATTTTTCAATATCTTTTTTTGAGTTTTCCGAGTCGGTAATTATTGCCGAAACAGATTGAAGGGCTAACCATTGACGAGCCAAGTTGATGGATCCTATTATCCCTTTTGGATATCTACCCGCCATTACCAATGGTGTAACATCATGAATGGTGACGATGGTGGATTTTTCTTTTTTCCAAGGGAGAGTGTGGAAGAATAGATCAAAAAACGGATAATGAATAATATCGGGATTGATATCGGTAAGTAAGATGGCTGATTTATTTTCTAGTGCCTTGGCGAGATTTTCGGCGTAAAAACCAACCCCTCTTCCTTTCGAGTGAGTGCCACTGTCCAAAAAAACTTTTATTTTATTTTGCATATATTTCGTTTTTGTAAAGTTCCCAGAGTTTCATATAGGAAAAAGCGTGATGAAGCCCTGAATAGAGAGAAAAGACAAATCCCGGAAAGCCATCCAAAAAACCCCGGCGGCGAAAATACAAATTTAGGAAAGTACCGGCTGGTTTAAAAAATAGAAACAAAATAGTATTGAGAATAGTTATTTTTAGACCGGCTTCTTTGTAGAATTTGGCTTGTAGGCTGGAGTACCGATTTTCTCTTAATAAATAGCGACTGAAATCGGGAGTGGCGAAGTGGTCAAGATCGGTTTTCAACCAACCTACTGGTCCATCAACTTTCATTTGTTCATGGACATCCTTTGCCGGAAGAATGGCTTTCCCTTTTTGGAAAAGACGGATAACAGGATCGGGGTACTGACCGGTATTTTTTAGATAACGATTAAGGAAATAATTTCTTCGCGGTAGCCAATAAGCAGAAGCAGGAGAGTTTAGTTTGCGTGGTTCGGAGAAGATTTTGATAATTTTGTTAATGGAATGGCGGAAAGGAGATATCCAATTATCATAGCCAAAAGATTCCCCTTCCAAAATTCTAATGATTTCCTTTTTCATTTCCGGAAGAACCCTTTCATCGGCATCTAACTGAAGAATCCAGGTGGACTTCGCTTTATTAATCGCTTTATTTTTGGTGATATGAAAGACTTGTTCGTGAGGTTCTTTATAAACTATGGCTCCAAGTGATTTAGCAATATCTCTGGTTTTATCGGTGCTTTGTTCGTCGACAACAATTATTTCATCAACCCAGTTTTTGACCGACTCGAGACAGTCTTTGATGTTATTTTCTTCGTTGAAAGTGGCCAGTACCACCGAAATTGATTGACGTTTATTTTTCATTTGGTTGAGATGAACTTATACATAACTTCACCTGAAAGTGATTTTACCGTGTTTATGATTTTTGTATCGTCCACTTTTTCATCGGCTGACACTATTAGGGCATTGGGTATATTTTTATCTTGTTCATAATTAATAGCTCGGAATTCGTATTTGTCTAATTTTCTTCCTGTTGAAAAACCATATTTGTCAGGTGAGGACATTACAATTTCTTTTTGAAGTTTTTCCGGTGGGTATTTAGTGAAGAAGGCGATCAGAATATATGGCTGATCATAACGGTCGGAAATAATGATGTGGTCATATTTTTCATAATTAGCTTTGGTATAGACGGCAATCTGTTCAAAACCATATTGCCAAGCTATCGGAAGCTCTTTGGGGTAGTGGATATAGTACATATGTAGATAGCGGCCGAAACCGTAGACAGTTCCTAAAATCACAAAGGTGAGTAATGCCGGGAGAAGTTTTTTTGCATATTTTTTGACAAATAAACAAGTTTCAATTAAGCCTATGGCAATGATTACCGAAAATGGCACAGACATGTTTTCGGCTCGTAGTGCGTGAGGGGATTGATAGGTAAGGGCAGCCGCAAGTGGAGAGATAAAAAGCCATGAAAGAATGGTTTTTTTGCCTGGTGTGTCGAATTTAATGACATAAAGAAATCCTAAGACAAAGAAAGGGAGAAAAAATAGTAGATTCTCCCCCATTTCCGGAACTCGACTTCTGGGAATGGCATCACCATCAATAAACTGAAAATCAGGAGAAAAATGAGATTGATAATTTTGGACAAAACGCATGGCATAACTTAGAAATTTGTTGTGAACTAACTTAACAAATAGACTATCATTTTGGTGTTCAATTCTAAAATTAGTGGATTGCCATGCCGGACCGGGATCAGAAAAAATCGAGACACCGGAAAATCTTGACTGACCTTCTTTGCTTAACATCTGGAAAGCAATCGGAAGAGCGAGAACAACGGTAAAGATAATGGCTAAAATGGTTCTTTTAAAATTTGATTTTGCAAAAAAACTCTTGATTTCTTTAAAATAAATTATGGAAAATACAAGAATTAAGGCCGGTGTGATGACCCTGGCCGAGTGATATGTATAAAGAGATAAAACGGCGGATATAACAAAAACAAAAAGATGTTTCGTGTTTTCAAATGATTTATAAAGAAACAGAAGGGCCATAAGAATGAAAAATGTTGCTACGTTTACTTCCCAACCGCCACGAGAAAACTGAAGATGCCATGGAGAGATGGCCAAAATGAAAGCACTAAGCTCCGGAAGAAATGATTTTCTTTTTTCCGGGAATAAATGTTTTACCAGTAAAAATAAAATATAAACACTAATGGTGCCCAATAAAGCCGACGGCAAACGAACAGATGTTACGGATAATCCCATTGCTTTGACAAATGGAAGAGCAAGGTAAACATAGAGAGGTGGTTTGTAATCATCAAAAGAACGAAAAACCAAAGGCCAAGAAACCGAGTGTTCGTCTTTGCCGGTTTCGATCAAAGACCAAGCATTGTAGCCTAGGGCTGCTTCATCGGCATTAAGACCGGCGGGAAATTTTGATAACATGAAGAGACGAAGAATTCCGGCAAGAAGAATGATGGCAATAATGAGTTTATTTCTTTTCACTTGTTTTTTGTTTTGATGATTCTGAGCATGATTTTTCCATCGGGATAATAAACGTCTTCATGTTTTTCGATTGTGGGCAAACTAAAATCGAAGTTATTGTCGATATTGCCGATTGTGCCGACAAAAATAGTATTGTATTGATTACTAACTTCGCTTTTTCCAAACTGGTGGAACTCAACAATGTCACCGATATGACTTACCATTCCCACATCAAAGCCTCCTGTTTCAAAGGAGTTTTGTTTTTGATATTCAGCCGGATTAAATTGAGAATAAAAAAGATAGAATATATATGGCTGTCCCCAAACATCCGTCATGACGACTTTGCTTTCCGGGTATTGATTGATAAACTTCATTGCTTGTTTGTATCCATACTGAAATTCTTTGGTGTAGACAAAGTTCCCATGGATAAAAAGAAGATCAGAAAGATAAAAGTATCCGATGATGGTTAGAAAAGAAGAAAAGACAAAAATCAATTTTATTTTTTGCCAAGCATAAAACGCTCCACAACCACAAATAATAGCTAAAGGAATTACCATAAATAAACTCCTGACTGTTGAAAATTCGGATAAAGTTAGAGATCCGGGGAGTGGGGATAGAAGTAGTAAACCAAGAATGAAGATAGATATTTTTGAAGGAAACATTTTTACTAAAAATGCCAAACCTAAAATCACCCAGATAAAATCAAAAACCAACAGGACTCCGGAACCAGGAACGTGACCTCTATCGACCGGTGCATACCCTTCATAAAAGAGAAGTTTGGGTGAAAAATGTTTGAGGTAACGACTAGCAACCAGCCTGGTTGTCAGCTGTGACTGATTGTGGAAAAGGGAGAGAGTAAATTTGTTGCTATTATCAGTAACAACCGTTTGTTCCGAAACTCCCGGTTTGTAACCAAAAATACTTAGACGTTTTAAGCGGTTGCCTGTTTCTCCAGTAATAGAACTAATAAATAAATAAAGAACAATACTAATGGATAATAATAAAAAGATCAGATTTAATGGTTTTTTGAGATGATGATGTATGTTTGTTTTGATCCCTTGCCAAAAAATTAAGAGTGTAAATATCAGCACAACCGGTGTAAGAATCTTGGCTGCTTGGTAAGTTATAAAGGTCAGTAGCCCTAATAAAATAGAAGAATTGAGAAATTTTCCTTCCCTTGCAAATCTTATTAAAAAATATATCGAGTATAAAAGTAGAGTGACGAAGACATTGGTTTCCCAAGCTCCTCTTGAAAAATGTATGTGAAGTGGCATTATGGCAAGAAAAAGTGCAGACAACGAAGCTAAAAAAAGATTCTTCTTTTCGTCCTTAAAAAGTTCTTTGACCAAAAGAAATACACCAAAAATTGCCAACAGACCAAAGATGACACTAGGGAAACGTACCGCGAACTCGGTGAGCCCAAAAAGGGCAATCGAAGGAATGGTAAGGTAAATGTATAACCCAGGTTTGTAGTCACCAAAACTTTTGAAAATTATGGGAAGAAGTTTTCCATATTCGTCTTTGCCGGTTTTAAGAATGGAAAAAGCGTTATACCCAAGAGCGGCTTCGTCCCAAGTAAGTGCACCGGGAATTGCACCGAGCTGATATAACCTTAAAAAAGCGCCTAATAGAAGAGCAATAATTAATAACCAGTACTTTTTCATTTCATCTTAACTATGGTAAAGGCGGGATAACCGTCTAGAAAATTAATTACTTTGATTACTTCGGAGTTTTTAGGTATGTGATTTACGGTAGTTACCAACAAACTATTTTTGGTGTCAATTATTTCTCCGTGTTCCAGTGTTAGAGTTTTTATTTCGGTATTGGGAGTATCAAATTCATTTACAAAGTAATAGTTATCAATCTTATCCGTCCAGTACCAGCCTGTTTGGAAAAATCTGGTAGTTATATTTTTGTCTTGGAGAATTTCAGGATTTAATTTGTTGTAAAAAGCATAAAAGATATGAGGTTCACCGTAGCGTTTGGTGATAAAAAATTTATCATAATCATTTTGAGTAGAAAGATATTGATATAGTTCCTGATAGCCATACTGCCAGGCTTCTGAGTATGTTTTTGGGTAGGTAACAAAGAAATCGTTTAAATACAAGCAAAAGTTTAATAGAATCGTGATTACAAAAACAGAAGTGATAATTATTTTTGTTGAGGTAGATATTTTTTCCAAGAGATAAAGAAGGCCAAGCCCTGAAATTATGACTATTGCTGGAATCATTGGGTTTGGACGTAGGGCTTGAGGAGGATCAACGGTTAGTGCAGCAGCAACCGGAGAAAGTGCAAACCAAATAAAAATAAATTGGTGAGCTTTATCCTTTGGGTGTCTGACCAAATAAACAAAGCCAATTAGGAATAATAACATTAGCGGTAATCCGATTAAATTTTTCCCAGGAATAGCGAACTGAGTTTGAGCGCCTAAACTTTGATTGAAAAAACCGGGAGAAAAATAATTAAAATAATTTGCGATTGCTGTTTGAATAAAAAACAACGGTCGGTTGTAAACCAGCTTGGCTACCAATGGAGGTAAATTACTTTCTGTCCGTTTTTGACCTAGCGTGTAAGCAGTGGACTCGGTGATGATGTTTAATTTCCCATAACGCGCCGTTCCGGCACCTGTAGCCATTTGAAAGGCAACAATACCTCCAAAAAAGATTATTATTAAAAATGAAATTACTGCCCAACGGGTAATAATTAATTTTTTATAATAGAGTAGAACAAAGGAAATAAGAAGGAGTGGAATAAATACTCTGGCGGTGTTGTATGTGTGCAATGAAAGTCCAAATAGAATCGCTGCCGGAAGGAAATTTTTTGTCATTTCAATTCCTTTGATTAAAAAATAACCGCCAAAAATAATAAAGGTTAAAGCAAGATTGGCTTCAAGAGCAGGATGTGAAATAAAAAAATGCCAAGGTAATACGGCAAGGAATATCGAGGAAATAATAGGTAAAGAAAAAGAGAGTTTCTTTATCTGGAGTTTCTTTTCGGGAAATAGAACGCCAGTGAGAAGAAAAATTCCGGGGATAGCTAAGGTTCCGGCTAAAGCTGAAACAAAACGAATAGCAAAAGTATTGAGGCCAAAGACGGCTACCGAAATAGAGGTGAGATAGATATAGAGAGGTAATTTAAAATCTCCAAAAGCTCTGAAAATTAAGGGTAGTTTTATCCCCCATTCATCTTTGCCAGTTGTGAGAATTGAAAAAGCATTATATCCATGACTGACTTCATCCCAGTTTGGTGATACGGGAAATTTATCAAGCATAAAAAATCGAAGAACTCCACCTAATAAAGTAATGAGAAATAGAGTAATTATGGTTTTATTTTTGAACATAATGAAGTAGGTAAAAGGCTGGAGTCCTATTGGGATAGTTTACTTGATCTATGATATTTGGTTTTAAAATATCAGTTAATTTTTCGGCTTTAATAATCACGAGATTCCCTGGGACAAGATCGACTGAAGAATCAAATGACCTAAAAACATAATTTTTAAGCGAATAGCTTTCAATCATGTCCAAGAAAAGAAGATTATTATTTTTAATAATCGGCCACCAATTCTCCGAAAAGGTTTGATATTCCACCGGATTTATTTTGTTGTAAAAAGCGAAAAAGACTTGAGATTGATTGCCTTTGTCTATAATTACTTTTGAATAATCATTTTGATATTGGTTTATTTTGACGATCAAATCCCGATACCCTGTGGACATGGCCGATGGATACTTAACCGGCCAGACAAATAAATAATTGTTGAGATAAAAAAGAAAAGAGCCAAAAACAATAAAGGAAATAAATATCTTTGAAATACTTTTTCTTATAAATGTAAAATTTCCAAGAAGTTCCACGAAACCAAAGGCTGAAATGAGCTCAAAAAGACACATTAGTGAACCTGCTCTATTTGGCCGATAGCCTTCTTTGGTGATGGCTGCCGGAATAATGCCAATGAGTAACCAAAGAAGAAATATTAGTGATGTTTTATCTTTTCTTTTTGCAAGAGAATAGGCACCATAAATTAACATGGGGATCATCCAAAAATATAGAAGGCCTGTCCCGGGAATAATGGCGTAGGAAATTTCTCGACCGCTCTCGGCAAACCAAAAAGCCGGTGAAAGGTAACTTAAATAATTTTGATAAAAACTGTTTACGGCAAAGGTAAGTTTGTTGTTTAAGATTCGAGTAATTTGAGGATTAATTTTATTTAGAGGAGAGAGATATTGGATTGAACTTATCTCCTGTAAATTTTCTTTTGAAAAATTGGTGATGATAAGATCTTTTCCCCTAACGTTTCCGGGGCCAAAAAATGAGTCGAGATATATTGGAGTACCAAAAAAGGCAAGAACGCAGAGAAAAATACTGATGAATTTGGGCTTGATTTGTTTTAAATGATCACGATATACGATAAGGATTCCGAGAATAAATAAGGGAATAAATATTTTGGCTGCCAAATAGCTATATAAATCCAAACCGAAGAATAATGATGACCATATTAAATTCCTTGGTTTTGAAAGTCCTTTGATAAAAAACAATAAGCCACCGGTAAAGAAAAATGAGGCGTAGTTGGCCTCAAGTGCCATTCGGGAAAATTGAAGATGCCATGGAGAAATAGCTAGGAATAATGAGGCAAATATAGCAACTTTTTCTTGTTTGGGAAATAATGCTTTTGCCAGAAAGAACAATAGAATAATGGCTAAACTGCCAAAAATGGCCGAGGGGAACCTGACCGCAAATTCATTCAAGCCAAAAATGGCAATACTGGGAATCATAAGATATGTCTGAAGTGGGGCGCGATAGTCCGCAAAAGCTCTGAAGCTGGTTATCGGCCAAGGAATCCCCCACTCGTCTTTACCTGTTTTAAGTAACGAAAAAGCCGTGTAACCTTGACTGGCTTCATCAGGAGTAAAACCTGTGGGAGCCGAGCCAAGACAAATAATTCTTAACAATAGACCGACAATGAAAACTATCCCTAGGATAAAAAAGGGTCTTTTCATATAATCATTATAATTCCTTGATGAGCTAACGGAAACTTTTGTTTGTATTAAGGACATAAAAGACAGGGAATAGCGTAGGGAACTTGATTGTTTCATCGATTAGATGGCTAAGTTCCCCGGTTTCAAGATATTCATTGTAAGTAACGACATAGACAGCATCTTTAATTTGGAAGGGATTTGGGAGTTTTTTGTCGGTAATTGAGGCAAAATAGATGTTTGTCCCAGTAAGTTTTTCACCTTCGATATTTAACTTTTGATCGACTTTCTCAAGAAAAGTATTGGTTTTATAGATTTCCTGAAATTTTGCAGCCGGAAAATCGGAGTAATATAGATAGAAAATCAAGGGAGGTTCATAGTTTCTGGTGATTATTAAGGGGCGATTGATGTACTTTTTTGTGTTTTGAATGACTTGTTTTAAACCATAATGCCAGTCCCTTTGCGAGTCATACTGATAATGGTACCAGTAGTCATGAAAATAAAAGAATGACTCAAATAAAAAGAGTCCTGTCAAAAGAATGGTAAGTATTTTTGATTTATTTTGAAGGTTATAAACACCCGTAGTTATCAACAAAACGAGAGGTAAAATCATCATGTAATTTCTTGAAGCATGGTTTAGTCCATCTCTCGTCAGAACTGCCGGAGTAGTCGCCGAAAGCCAAAGAATGGCTAAAAATAATAAAAATCTATTATGTTTCCCCGAAATAATAAAATAAATTCCCAAGAGGAGCGGAATCATCAAACTTTTTTCCAACATCCCCCAGTTTTTTAGAGCATGACGTTGATTTGGATCACCAGACAAAAACAAGAATCCTGATGAAGCGGGGTTAATAAAATTGGTGGTGATGAAATTTGTGAGACTGATTAACTTGTTGTGAACAATTTTGCTATTTAACCCCGGAACCGAACCGACAGTAGCGTTTGGACCAAGATCAATTTCTCGTTTGGCATTTATTTCGGTTGGAATTGTAGGGTCGGTAAAGATCGTTATTTCTCCAAAACGTTTTCCGGCTCCCCCATTTAGAAGAAGAATGAACAAGGGAATAAAAAGAATCGATAAGATAATCCAATTTATTTTATTTTTTAAGTATTCAAAACCTCCCGGTATTAGAGAGATAATCAAGGGATAAAAAATGACCGACAGTTTGGCTGTGCTGTAAACCATGGGAACAAGGGACAACAAAATAAGACCAATGATTAAGTAGCTTTTTTTATTGCCAATTAGAAATTTTGTATAGAAAAATAGTCCTGCAATCACAAAGAATAAGAGCATTGAAAGTTCAAATCCTGCGCGGGAGTAAGTATAGTGCCATGGAAGAAGAGAGAGAACCAACGAAGACCAAATCCCCGGAAATATTTTTGATTTATTATTTATCAAACCAAAAAGAGTAAATAGATTATTTACCAAAAAGAATATTAAAATTATCGAAAGAACCGAGAAAATAGCTGGAGTTAATCGGATTGCCGTGTCGATTGATATTTTTGGAAGGAGGGAGATGAGAGCTGTCGAGTAAATTGGTAGTGAAGTACGGACATCACTGAAAGAGTGAAATTGAAGGGGAAGAAAATTTCCTTGATAATCTTTTCCTGTAGAAAGAAACGACTTGACTTGATAACCGATGTCAACTTCATCAGCGAAAAGACTTGGAGGATTAAAATCAAGTTTGTATAAACGTAAAAAACCTGCCAGGAATATTATAACTACCAAGGCAATGATTGATAAATTCTTATGCATACCCTTACAGTTTTATGATGGTGAATAAAGGTTTGCCTAAAATATCTTTGGTGAAGCCAACAGTCTTAAACATGGATGGTGGATCTTTGGACCAATCCCAGTCCCCTGGAATTTCTTTCATTTGCGCTGCCAGATAAATATCTCCAGGCTGAAGTAGTTTTTGCAAATCATCCAAATTACCTGCTTGGCCAAAATAGTAATTATCTCCAAAACGGAAACCCGTAAAGTATTTTCCTTTGTATGATTCCTGATTATCTCCCTGGAAATCTTTTTGAAATTTTGCTGGAGGGTACTTTGTGTAAAAAGCAAACCTTAGTAGAGATGGTTTGTAAGTGTTATTAATATATATATTTTTGGCATTTGCCAATTGTGGTTTTAGTTGAGTAAAAATACTCTCATAGCCAAAGTCCCAAAATTGAGCCGAGTCGTATTTGTAGTGAATGGAATATTGATGAAAATAATTGGCGAAAGAGAATAAAAATAACGAGCCAATTATAGAGATGAATATTTTTTTAAATTTAATTTTGGAAATTAATTCCCCAAAACCAAGTCCGGTGATTATTACTAGTGGAGGTACCATAAGGAAAAGTCTGGTAGCATGATCTCCCCCACCCTGAGTAAGACTTGAGGGAAAAGGTGAAAGAAACATCCAGAGAATTATTAATTTATTATGTTTTTCTGAAATATTTTTTAGTAGAGTAAATAAACCTAGTAAAAAGAAGGGGAGGAAAATCCAGAGCAGTTCACCTTGTTCACTTATTGAGTGACGGAAAAAGGGGTCACCTTTGAGAAAAAGAAACTGAGGAGAAAGAGCGGTAATATAGTTTGAACCAATAGCTGTAGCGAAGGCTGCATATTTGTTATGAAAGACTGTTTCTATTAGTGAAGCTTTTATCCAGGGATCTGTTCTTTTGATTATTAGCTCATCTATAATCTTTTGATCGCTGAAAACACTGATAAGACCAAAGCGATTGGCTGCTTGGCCAAACAAAACGTTATAGACCATGGGTAAAACAATCAAGGTAGGAATAATCAATCTAGCCCAGTTCTTTTTTAGATTAAGCGCGGGACGGTAAATTAGAAGAAGCCCAATTATAAATAAGGGGGTAAAGACGTTGGCGGTTGAGTAGGTATAAAAAGTGAGAATAAAGGGAATGAGGCATGTAAAATATTTCTGTTTGACAAAAAGATAGGTTCCCAAAAGGAGGAAAAAAGTGAGAGGAACAACTTCGAATGAAGCTCTGGAGTAATGAATATGCCAAGGAGTGATGGCTAAGACAAACGCTGACAGAAGCGCTAAGGTATTGTTTTTGGAGAAGAGTTTGACCAGAAGGAAAAGAAGATAGACGGAGGCAACACCAAGAAGAGCGACCGGAAGTCTAACGGCAAAGGTGGTTGGACCGAGAATCCCAACAAAAGGGGCTGTGAGATACATAAGAAGTGGTGCTCTCCACTCCGATAGACTATGAATATACGAAGGAAGAAAATTGCCCATGTAGTCTTTGCCGGTAGTTATTAGAGACCAAGCATGGTAACCAACATCGACTTCATCACCAAAAAGAGATATCGGTAAAAAGTTCAGATTGACTAAACGGAAAAAAGCCGCGATTGATAAGATACCGATAAAAATAATATTGATCATATAAAAGGAAGTCTTAGACTCCAGTATAGGTTATACATATGATAAGACGATAACAAAAGAAAATCTAATAGGTATCTCGAAAAAATTCCTGGGGTAAGTAAACAAAACATAATAGCGGGGGCAAGATGACGTTCGTGAACACGGGTTTGAATAAAGAAAACTAAAAGGGACCAGATAAAGAGATAATTGAGAAGGCGAATGATGGAAAAATTTTTATGTAGTTTTATTAACAGATAAGCCAAGGAGATAAGGAGAATAAAAATTGATATTGATCTAACCGATAGAGGTCCAAATAATATGGTGTCTTCGGTACCGATGGGAAAAATAAAATGCCAGATATTCCAAGCGGCGTCACTTACCAAGTTAGAAGAACCGGAAAGCGTTTGAAAATATATCCTTATTGCCGAACCCGGGCCAAGTCTAATAAGAAGGAATGAGGTAAAAAAAGTTGCCAGTGAAAGAATAATTCCCTTAAAAAGTTCATCTTTATTCATTTGTTTTAACCAAAGAATTAAATAGAGGGGGGCAAACCAGAGAGTTGTTTGTTTGGTAAGTACACCAAGAGCAAATATAAAAATTGAAAGTAGCCGATACGGAGAGTAAATAGCGATATAAAGTGACCAAACAAGAAAAAGATTGGTCAAAGGCTCAATTTGGCCCCAGACAGATGAGATATAAATAACGGCCGGATTGAAAAGATAAAGAGCGGACAACAACAAAGGTTTTATTGATTGTCGTTTTTCGAGGAATTTGAAAATTAATATAAAGGTAAAAATATCTGCTAGAATCCCCGGAAATTTGAGAAAGGCATAACGCATATTTTCACTAATAAATAGAGGAACCAAAAATGATGGAAATATGTCAATTGATTTATTTAGAAAAAGAATTAGTCCGGTAATTGCCTGATGAAAAAGATTGGCGACAGAAAAAAATATGATGGCTAACGGAGGGTAATTTGGGTCATTGAATCCCGGAAAATGGCGAGAATAAAAACCAACCGGATCGTTAAGGAGACCATTCCCCCAAGCAAAATGGTTTTTGATATCTCCTGAGTATTGAAAATAAGCAATAGCTAATCTAATAATTAATCCCAATACCAAAACTAGCCAAAAAATACGTTTATTTTTGTCTGTTTTCGCCATAAAGAAGTGATATTAGTGAGGCAAGAATACCGGCTCGTGCGAAAAGTACCAGATTCGAGTTTTGCAGAGGATTGTAGGTGGTGGGGGTAAAAACATTTTTGAAAGAGAGAAACATTCCAAGACTTTGGGACGGATCAAAAGAAACCCAGATTATCGCCCAAAAACAAATGAGCGTTATCCATAAATAATGTCTTCCGGTGGAAATTGAAAAATATAATAACCAAGGCATTAACCAGAGAAACCATTGAGGATGAAAATGATTAAAAGCTAGGGTTGAAAGAATGGTAAGCCCGATTGATTTGATAAGACTTAGTTTGCCACGATATAAAAGAAGAGAAATAAAGATATAAGCAACATAAAGCCAAGGAATGGAGGTTCCCGGAGAGATAGCAATACCAGCATAAGTTGATTTCTCCGTCAGAGAAGCAAGAAGGGCATACATTTTGAATGAGGGTGAACTAAGATAGGGAATAATAAAAGCCAACCAAACAGCAATTCCGGGAACTAGAGCAAGAATTGCTTTTTTAATACCATCTTTTTTAAAGGAATTAATGGCCATTAAGGGTAATAGTGCTAAACCAAATGGCTTAATTAAAGCCGAAAGAGCAATGAAGACAGAGGCCTTGGAGTATGATTTCTTTTTAAGATAGATTAAGGCTATCAATAGAAAAAAGGTCAGCATGGTGTCCACCTGACCAACACCGGCAGCGACATGAATTGTGACCGGAGCAAACAACCAAATGAGCTGGGCTAGACGACCATTTTCTTTACTCGAAAATAGTTTGGGAAGAAAAATTAAAGTAAGAAAACCAAAGATAAGGAAAGGAAGTTTAAAAACAAATAAAGGAAAGAAAGTTTTGTAACCTTGAAATAGAGCATTATCATCCAAGGTTATAATATCAACTGCTTTATTTAGTATTCCGGAGAAGGGAATATGAACAATTGAAGGAATTAAATAGGCAAGTGGGGGGTAAATAAAAATATCGTCTCCGTAAATCTTTTTGACCAGATCATTTTGAGGAAGTTTTGAAACATGATCATAAAATGTTAGGACTTCTCCACTACTGATAAATTTTGAGGCTAAAACAAAGGCTCGAAGATCCGGATGATAGGTGGTGATGGAGATAAAAAATTGAATTAAGATACCAAGAATGATTAAGGGAAAAAAGAATTTGGTGGTTATTTTTTTGACCATGTTAATTTTTTAATTATTTTTTGCCATTTTTGGCCAATCCATAAAACAATATTTAGAACATCCGAACCAAATTTCCCATGATAAATTTCTGCCGACTTGGCTAACGGGCTGGAGAGATGTGAAGAAAAATTGCCACTGGCACCATGGGTATGCATGACTTGGGCTTTGGGATAGTAATAGACGGGAAGATTAAATTTGTGCAAACGGCGACAGTATTCAACATCTTCATAGTATAAAAAGAAACGCTCATCTAATCCGCCGACTTGATTTATCGTCGCTTTAGGAATCAGGAAGGCTGCCATGACAGCGACATCGACTTTGGTGGTTTTGTTTCCTGGGAAATATTTATTGAAACAGTTTTTGCAGTTGAAAAAATAATATTTTATGGCATTTCCAATAGTGGGAAACTTGTAGCACGAAGGCTGGATTTTGCCATCATTGTAAAGAAGTTTGGGTGCGACGGCTCCAAGAACCGGATGTTCTTCGGCAAAATCAAATAATAGTTTTAGGGCGTTGCCCATAATTCGAGTATCGGGATTAATTTGTAAAACATATTTTCCATGAGATTCTCTGATTGCCCAGTTGACTGCTTTGGACAAACCAACATTTTCGGTGTTAACAAGTACTTTTGGTTTTAATGGATGTTTCTTTGCCAGTTCGACACACTTATCTCCGGGGTAGTTGTCAACAACGATAATTTCTTTTTCGAGACCATCTTTGGATTTTTGAATGGAGTTTAGAAACGGAACAATGGTGTCTTCGGATTTATAGCCAACAACGATTATAGATAAATCGATATTTTTCATATTTTTTGATTAAATAAAAATAACACTTCCTTATCGGTTTTTACGAATTGTATTTTTGGTTTGTGAAAAAGGAAACGGATTAGAGCCACAATAATAATCTTGATATATCCTGGGTGTTTTAGCGCATGTTTGAATAAGAATTTTCGATGATCAAATAAAAGATCTTTATCGGTGATGTTGATCCAGGTAAATAGTAGTTCATTTCTTTGCTTTATCAAACTTAAGAAAGATGGATTAATTTTCTTGGCGGTAGATTCGTGTTCGTGGAAAACAAGAGATTCATTGTCCCAAATAATCTTGTAGCCGGATTTCCAGGCTCGATAACCTATATCGATATCTTCCCAGTAAAATGGAGCATATATTTCATCTAAACCACCTAATTTATCCCAAATATTTCTTTTAAAGATGGCGCTTCCTCCCGATGCCCAGGCGGTGTAACACGGTTTTGATTTCTCTTTTCCCCTCGTGAACTGAATTTTCCCTTCCCAACTAACTTGAGGCCAAGAGGATTCGTTTTCATTAAAAGAGACGGCAAAGATTTTCTCATCATCGAAAAAATGAAGGATATTTTTTAAGTATCCTTTTTCCGGATGAACATCGTTGTTTAATAAGACAAAATATTCTGCTTTTGACACAGCTACTCCTTGGTTAATAGGCTTGGTAAAACCGAGATTGCTTGTATTTTTGACAATTTCGACTTGAGGATAATTTTTGTCCAGCCAATCTATGGTTCCATCGCTACTGCCGTTATCAATGATTATTACTTTATTAAGATAATCTGAGTTTTTGAATACTTGAGGTAAATGCTTTTCCAACAAGTACTTGCCGTTGAAGCTAGGAATAATAATATCTATCTTTTTTTCAGCCATCTCCCTAAGTATATTACAATCCTAATGTTAGAATTGTGATAAGAGTGAAAAATAAAATAATCAAATATCTGCCAATCGTGTTTCTTATTGGGGTGGTTCTGGTCTATTATTGGAAAGTATTCCGAGGCTATATCCCCCTTCCTGGAGATTTACTTGTTGGCGCTTATTACCCATGGCTTGAGAGTAAATGGGGATATGCAGTAGGTGTTCCTGTAAAAAATACACTTATTTCTGATATTTTTTCCCAGTTCTTTATGTGGAAAGCCGAGATCGTCAAGAGTTTTATAAATCTAAAATGGCCGCTGTGGAATCCATATTCATATTCAGGGTATCCCTTGATTGCCAATTATAACTCCGGACCTTTAAACCCGTTTAATCTAATAGAATTAATCCTGGGGAAAGTGAATGGATGGACATGGTTAGTCGTTTCACAAGCAATTGGGTCAGTACTCTCAATGTATTGGTATCTTCGAACAATCAAGAAGGAGACCTTGCCTTCTTTAATTGGATCTGTTGTCTATGCTTTTGGTGGGTTCGCGATCTTATGGTCTCAGTTCGTAAATGCTGATTTTGCGATGATCTGGATACCTATCGTATTGATAGTTATTGAAAAAACAAAATCTAATAATGATAGAAGAAATTTACTGTGGCTTTCACCTTTATTCTTTTTGATTGTTACTGCTGGTCACTTACAGGCATTAATTTATGCTGCTATTTTGACTGTTTTTTATTATGTATACCGCATTGGGATACAAAAAAAAGCATTTAATATATTCTTTTCTTTGGCTTTATTGTTTTCAATTTGCTTTAGCGCTATTCAACTATTGCCAACAGTAGAGTTGATGAACCATAGTATCCGTTTTGACGATAGTTCTATTGCGGGAATAAACTATGGTCTGCTTCCCCCGGAAAATTTGATTACTCTAATCGCACCTGATTATTTCGGAAACCCATCAACTGGTAATTTTTGGGGGTATTTTAATTATCACGAGACGGTAACTTACGCTGGAGTGATTGGTATAGTTGGTTTAATTTTTGGGCTCATATTCTTTAATAAACTTAAAATCGGTAAATTCTTTTTAATTGCAAGTGTTGTATCTCTTCTTTTCCAATTTTCCACTCCGCTTGGCGAAGCGATATATAAATTTAAAGTACCATTCCTCTGGACTAGTGTGGCGGGACGAATAAATATGATTTATTTATTAGGGGTTAGTGTTGTGGTTGTGGAGATGATTGAAGAATTATCAAGCTTGTCTTGGATGCAAAAAGTGAGGATTTTTATTCCTTCAACATTAGCTCTTGGAATCGGTATGGTTATTAGTTTTTATTCTCTCCGTCTGTTGTCCCAGCCAGATATTGTTTCTCAACTTTATCCAAATATCAATAACTTAAATATCGGTCTAAGAAATCTTGCTTTTCCTTTGATGTTTTCGGGACTGTTGTTTGGAATATTTTTATTATCCCGAAAAATTAAGATATGGAAATGGTTAGTAATGATAATCGTATTAGCCGATCTTTTTCGTTTTGGCTGGAAATACTCTCCAATTGTTCCAAAATTATTTGCATACCCACCAACCGAAATTACAGATTATCTTAAAAAAGATAAAAGTATATTTCGGATTGACAAGGAAAGGGCTGAGATTATGCCACCGAATACCTGGATGGCTTATGAGCTATCTAGCCCTTCCGGCTATGACCCGATGGCAATATCAAAATATGTAAAAGCGTTTAATTTTGATCTTAATCTGGAGATGAACCCTGGAGTATCCAGATATTCCGAACTAACTAATTATGATGCGGAAGCTCTGGGAAAATACAACGTCAAGTATCTATTGGCTATCAAACGCGACGAGAAGGCGGTGGTTCCCGGGGATAACATAAATTACCGAATAAATGAAAAAGAGTGGAAGAGAGTGTTTCAAACACCGGCTGTGGCAGTACTACTTAATACAAAATACAAAGAAAGGGCAAGAGTGATAAATAGTGATGGCACCGATGCAAAAGGAAGTACCGAGATAACTAGTTATGAAAATAATAAAGTAGTAATTAAATTTAATAATATCGACGGGACAAAGCTACTTTTATCAGATACCTATTATCCCGGCTGGGAGGCAACCATTAATGGGAGACAAACAAAGATAGGAGATGAAATAGTACCGTTTAGAACTGTGGATATTACAGGGATAAAGGATGGTGAAATTGTTTTTGAGTATAAGCCACAAAGTTTTAGGTGGGGATTAGCGATTAGTGAAATTAGTCTGTTTATTTGGTTATTGATAGTTGTTTTGAACAAGAAGAAAGTTTAGAAACTTTAAGACTGTCGATAATAACCTTTTCTTTAACTTGACAAAGTTTACTAAAGTTTCCCATCCATAAATCGAACCTTTCTGAATGTTCACTATCACCTTGAATAATAAGAAAAACAGGAGTACCTTCTTTGGTTGTTTTTTTCTTTGTCCAAGCCAGTTCTCCGTTTTGAATATAAATTGGTTGATTGGGAAGATAGGAAATTTCTTCCGGTTGATAACCATATTCTTTAGTTCCATACCACCAAAATAGATACTGGAAGGAATAATCGTAAATTGCCGGTAGATAACTATATGTTTTGAATGCCTCCCCATTGGCTTCCTGATAAACCCAATCAACTGCTTGTATTTCGTTTATTAAACTACTTGGGTCGTTTGATGGTTTTTGCAAATTATTTCTAAGATATTCGTAATGAGCTTTTAGAGTATTGGTAATGGTAAATAAGATGACAAGAAATACAAGTAATTTACCAAAAGAATTAATGATATATATTTTTTCAAAAATAACTGCAAAAAAGATAACAAGTGGTATGGTTAGAGAAAGTATGTACCATCCCTTAACTTGCATGGGGAAAATAAGATAAAAGACACAAGAAAAAACAAAGAGAAATAAAGATATGGTAATTGCTGTATCAGAAAATATATTTTTCTTTTTCTTCAAAATATAAATAATTCCGAAGATGATTAGACTTGGATAGATAATATTCAATACCTCCATGGGAATATGACTGGTGTTTCTAACTATGTCTATTAGAAGCTTTCCCCTTTCGGTGAGTCTTTCCGAAAGAGATAATTTGGTACCCAACATATCTCCCCTGCCAGTTACTTGATCAAACAGTATCTTTGTCATGATGAAGCCGTGACGAAGTTCAAAAAGTACTTGTGGCAGAAGAGTAATCAAGAAACCAATGAACAAAGCGAGTAATTTCTTGATAGGGAAACGCTTGAATAATAAATAAACTAGAGCAAAGGGGAAAAATATAATGCCAAAGGCTGCCTCGATTTGGAGAGAGAGACCACTAATAAAACCAACAAGAAATGATCTTTTGAGGGTTCGTTTTTCCAACAAATAGATGAGTGCAGCAATAAATAAAATGGTAAAAATGGGCATAACATTGGCATTCCAAAAATAACGAGCCGTGTAAAAACCGGTAGGTAGAAGTGACAATAAAATTCCAACAACATTTGCAAGAACTCTGGATTTTTTCCGAAGAACAAGCCATAAAAGAACCACCGAGATTTGAAACCAGATAATCTGCCAAAACATTAGCGCCATGGGGTTTCCTCCAAAAATAATAAAGGGAAGCAAAAGAAAGTAATAATAGAAGGGCCCAAGAAGTACTCCGTTGATGCTCGTTGTCGGACCGACAAGACGGGGTGTGTGGGTAACTATCATTTGTCTTAAATCCACGAGATCGCGCCCTTGGTCATAAGTAATGGGAATATTATTCCCCCAAACGGA
Organism: Candidatus Collierbacteria bacterium; assembly: GCA_903884375.1. Classification (GTDB taxonomy): domain Bacteria; phylum Patescibacteriota; class Microgenomatia; order UBA1400; family MFAQ01; genus UBA2277. The sequence goes on from CAISER010000020.1 coordinate 40,156, forward strand.
TAGAATTTTTATCAACAAACTAATTGCCAATGAAACAAAAAATATGATTGTTAGAAGGTTGATTTCTTTCTTCACATCATTAGTTTAACAGTGTTTTACCATTCACGGTTATTATTTAAAACTTCCTAATTATTTTGATGATCAATTCTTTCTATGGTAGTGTCCCAAGGAAAAGATAATATCGTTGAGGCTTTTGGAAAACTTTTCCTCCAATCATTTGCCCTTTCCGGGTAGGTAGAGTCTTTTTCGATAATAAGGAAAGTAATTTCATTAACCGATTCTTTTTTCTTAGTCCAAAAGAGAGAGTTATTTTTTATATAATCGGTTTCTCCAGGAAAATAGGACATAATGCTTGGTTGATAACCGTATTTTTTTGTGCCATACCACCAGAATAAATACTGGTATCGGTAATCGAGAACTTGTGGAGTGTAGTTATAGACCTTGAATGCACTACCTGAAGCATTGGTGTACACATTATCGACAACGATTAACATGTTGTTTAGATTTGCTAAATCATTTGATTTACCTTTTTCGTTATAAAGATAAGAAATTTTTGAGGAAACCGATAAAATAACTGCCAAAAGAATAACTGCGATTGAGCTAATATTAAACCAGTGTTTTTCCGAAATAATGGTTAGCGAAGAGGCAAATGAATAAATTCCCAGGGGTACAAGACCATAGAGATACCAATCTCTTATATTGAAAGGAAAGATAATAAAAAATAGCAAAAACGAGAAAATAATATAGAGATTAGTTTTTAAAAATATTAAATTTTCCGAGTTCCGTTTCGCCATAATCAAAGCCAAAATGACAGCTGAAAAAATTACTAACAAGGGAAGATATGAGGCATCTGAAAATATCGATCGGAAATAGGTGAATCGATTAATTATCATGCTCGATAAGGATAGTCTTTGTCCTAACCAATCAGTACCACCCGAAAACTCACTAATCATTGATTTGGTCATTATTAGGCCATGACGAATATCAAAGATTATTTGCGGTAAGAGAGTAACGATAAAGCCTAGAAATAAGGGAATTAGATTTTTTTCTTTTTTTGGCCTTTTAATGTGAAGAAATAAGGAAACTGGAAAAAATAAAATACCGACTGCCGCTTCGACCTGAAGGATTACACCACATAATAGGCCTTCAAAGAAAGAGAATAATTTTGATTTGAAAAAGAGAAATAATGGAAACAGTGCCGCAAAATAATAAGCAGAGTTTGCATTCCAAGAAAACTTAACCGAAAAAGCAGCTGTTGGAGAAAATAAAAATAATATGGCTGAATAAAATGCTAAAGATTTATTTTTCTTTCTTAAAACAAAATATATTATTAAGGAAATAAGGTGCATAGTAATAATTTGAAATTTCACTAACCCAAGAGGATCTCCACCGTACAAGACAAAGGGTATGGAATTGAAGTAAGCCCAAAATGGACCATAATATAAACCGATGATATCTGTAGCAGGACCGATAAGAAGAGGTATTTTTGTGACTACCATGCGACGAATTTCCATCATCTCCCTGGCTTGATCAAAGGTAAAAGCTATGTCATAGTTTTTTATTCTTTGAAAACTTAAAACCAACATCACGAGAAATAAGATAGCAAAAATTAAGACATCAAAGTATTTTTCAATAAAATTTCGAAAATTGAAATTCATTTCAAAGGAGCTTTTTTTGATTGACAAAAAAAGAAGCTTGAGAATATTCCATAGACCTTTTTATGGCAGAATTTTGATATTTATTTAATAATTTATCATTATTAATTAATTTTTGAGTATTTAAGGCGATTTCTTGAGCGTTGGCACAGAGAAAACCGGATTCTTCGGTAATTATTTCTTTTGGGCCACCCTTGGCAATTACAAGTGGTATTGCACCTGCTGCCATGGCTTCAACAGTGGTCATTCCAAAATGCTCAACTTTTTCCGGATCTGTTTCTTCGTTGATTTCAAACCCAGCAGCATGCCAGAAATATTTAGCTTTGGCGTAAAGACTCTTTAATTTATCAAAGTCCGGATCAACAATAAATTTGATTGGTAGTGACCCTGCTTTTTTCTTAAGTGTTTCGAGAGTTTCTGATTCTCCGTGACTTCCTCCAGCTAACAATAATTGATAGTCTGGGTGTGATTTGTATAGAATTTTGTAGGCATCGATAAGAATATCTTGACGTTTTGGGTGACTGGGAGAATCAAAACGAGCAACAGAAAGAATAATATTTTCTTTGGCACCGGGCTTAATACTTTGAACATCGATTGGAGGATAAAGAATAAAACTTTTTCTTTTGGAAAAATGAGTTTCGTGAACCTTGGCGGTAAAACGTGAGTTGTAGACAAATTTATGAATAAATATTGTTTTTATTCTATTAATAATTGGATTGCCACCGATTGTCTTGAAGGGAACTTGAAAATGAACAAGATTTTTTTTGGAAAAGAGAAAAGGTAAACTACCATCACTAACAGCAAATATTAGACCATAACGAATAGTGAAGAGAAATTTACGGAGTAAAGAGGTTTTTCCGGTAAATAACATAAAGGCTTTTTTATTTATTTTTATTTTGGATAGATCGAGACCAAATCTGTTTTCTGCTGCAATAATAGTTTCGTGATTTCCCCAAGCAAGTTCAACCGAATAACCTTGCGCCAACAATCCCATGGCAAAGGTAAGTATATAACGCTCCCCTCCTCCAAGAGTATCCAGGTAGGGGTCGAAGATTAAAGCTTTTTTCATATATATTTTTACAGATTCCCGATCAGATCGGGAATGACAGAATTATTTTTCTTTTATTTTTAACTCGATAAGAAGATCATCGTCGACTTTTTTATAAGTGTCTGACAATGACGGTTTTCTTTGAGCTTCCCATAATCGTTCATATGTCATAAATTTACTAAACATTTGATAGATTATCTCAATCCAACCCTCAGTGCCATCTTTCCAAAGACCTTGTTTGACGGCGCGATACCAAAACTCGGTAAACATAATTCTTATAAAGCGCCAACCTTTCATTTGTGGGTGCTTGGCATCAAGAAGCATTTGACTTTCAAGTTTTGACCAACGCAGGGTACTTAATATTTTTTCATCAATATTTTTGTGAGAAAGATGAACCATTTGATGCCGTAAATCTCCAATGGTACCTTCTATCTTTGGCTGTTCGTGGAGCTTTCCTTCCCAGCGTTTGAGAGCTGACTTTTTCATCAAGCGAAGAACACGAGGATCACCCCAATGATTTAAGTGTTTGCCAAGAAATATTTCAAAACGGCTGATGGTGTACGCTTGATGTTCGGGATTTTCGACAGTATTAATAATTTCATTGGCTAGTTTGACCGGTATACGTTCATCCGAGTCGAGATAAAGTAACCATTCGCCTTTGGCTTCTTTGGCACCATCATTTCGCCACTTGGCAAAACTGTCTCCTGTGGCGTGAATTATTTTGACGCCATGTTTACGACAAATATCAACTGTGTTGTCGGTTGATCCGGTATCAACAACTATTATTTCCGATGCGAATTGTGATGTTTTGATAGCCGGAACGATTTCTTCGGAAACATTCTTGGCAAGGATAATGACGGAAATATTTTTCATTTTTGTTTAATCCATGAACCTCCACCTAATTTTCTGATAAAGAAATCACGAACTGCTTGTTTTTGGGCTTTTGTGCCGATAAATGATTTTTTGACAGCTTCACGAAGAAGAGCAATCTTTGTTCTTGTTTTGGCATAATCCATGCCAAATAAAAGTCTGTTTCTGGTTATAAAATAATCGTTTAAAGGTGAGCCAATGCCGGAACTTTGGGCAACTTTGTGCCAAAGTTTAACGCTGGAATCAAATACCAATTTGAAACCGGCTTTTTTGATTCTCATTCCCAAATCCGAGTCTTCGAAATATAAACAGTACCTTTCATCAAAAAGCCCAACTTTTTTTAAGACTTCGGCTTTGGTAATAAATAAACAGCCGGTAATAAAATCTGTTTCTCTTACACCATCAAATTGACCTGTATCAACTTCATTGACACCAATGTGTTTGGCATAGACATTATTCCAGTCGTATTCTCCTCCTGCATACCAAACAACTTTTCCAAGCTCATCTTTTTGATATTTATTTTCAAATTCAAAACCTTTAGCAAAATAAATTAAACCACCGACAGCTCCAATTGATTTGTCAGCAATAGGTGAGGCAAGAATTTTTAGAATGAGGTCTTCGGGGACAACGGTATCATTATTAATGAGGACGATTAAATCACAACCATCTTCGATGGTTTTCCGGAAGCCGAGATTATTTCCAGCGGCGAAACCAATATTTCCGGGACTTTCGACATAAACGACCTGAGGATATTTAGCAAGTTTTTTTTTGAGTTCTGACGAGTTATCATTATCAACAACATAAACCGTTGAGGAAACTCCCAGAGGAAGGCTGTTTTTATCCAATTGTTTGACAACATCAAGAGTGTCTTGATCGCTATGAAAGTTGATAGTAATAAAACCGATTTTCATTTTGAAATTTTGCGTTTGATTTTGAGCAAAAATCTTTTGGCTTTTTGAGGTTCTGATTGAATTAATACAGTGAGATACCAGTATCGAAGTTCCTTAAATTTCTCGAGAAAAAGCTTTTGCCAAATTGGGGTAAAAGAACCGACTTTTTTTGATTGATGTCCTTCGTGTTGCCATACCTTTAAATAAATGAGCATCACCGAAAACATTTGCAAGAACGCAAGAACCAAACCATGAAGACCGTCTTTATAACCTTCTCCGGCAAAGAAACGGCTAATAAATTCACCGATGGGTTTTGTTATTAAATCTTTGACATCGAAAACATAACCCGAACCAATCAATTCTTTTGATTGTTGGGTGGAATAACGAAGTGACCTTTCAAAGTATTCGTCTATGGTATCGTAATGATGATGTTCGATAGCTAATGTTTCTTCCGCATCAATATTTATACCGTTGCCGGTGGTAATTGGAATAGAATGAATTTCATTTTGCCATTGCACTGCCCCTTTCTTAAAAAAACGGATGTTGTAGTCTGGCCACCAACGAGAGTGTTGTATCCATTGACCAAAGATGAGATTTTTCCTGGGGATTCTGACAAAATCAACATCTCCTTTTTCGGTGATTTCAATAAGTTTCCTGGCAAGAGTTTTGGGGATTCGTTCATCTGCGTCGACAATTAATATCCATTTCCCCGTGGCTTTATTGATAGCAATATTTCTTGCCGGTTCAACAAAACCAACCATTTCCGTATCAAAGATTTTATCCGTAAAGTTTTTGGCAATCTGTTTGGTTTTATCTGTAGACTCCATGTCTACAACGATAATTTCTTCAGCAAACTGAAGTGATTTTAAACATTGTTCGATATTTTTTTCTTCGTTTCGTGTGTTGACGACTGCCGATATATTGAGTGTAGACATGTTATTTTGTTTTGTATATCTTTATTCCTCCTGAATCAAAAATCAGAGTAAGCGATAAATCAATGGGGTTAATTTTTATTGATTGGAAGGGTGTTTCGTATATATATCTTATGTCATTCTCTTGCAAAAATCTTCTGGCCCAGATTCTATCGAGAGTATTGTAGAAACGCTGTACTTGTCTTGCACGTTCTTTGTAATTAAAGCCAGTAATATCAAGGTTGATTGTGTCTGAAATAAATTCAGACTGGCCTGAGAAGGCCGATACGTAAGCTGTAGAAACATAGTCATATAAAGGTTTGGGGGTGACATTCCAGCCTGACCTTAGATACATTGGAGTGAGGACAATACCCTTTGGTTGTTTTCTTAGAGTTTCTAAACCAGCAATCTCACTAAAACTAACTGTAGCTGCAGAATTTTTGCCGAAATAATCACGAAGAGTACCAACGCTAGTTGCTGTTCCCATAAATAGGATAAGTGTACCGAAAATTATTTTAAGTGTGTTTGATTTGAAAAGTTTGAAAAGGCGAATAATAATTGGAGACGAGAGAATACCAAGGAAGAAAACTGAGTAATAGGTAAACTGAATAGTGTTCCAAGGATTTACTTTTTGAACAATAAAGAGGGGAAGAAGAAGGCCAGTAAAAATAATCCAGAAAACCAATTTTTCGGAGAGATCTTTATTTTGATAATTTTTTAATCTTAGGAATCCTAAAATTCGGATATTGAGATTACCAATAAAAAAGATAATGGTGGCAAAGAGATTAATAGCTAAGAGTTTAGGAATATTGCCGGTGGCTTCATAGGCCTGCCAAGCTTCGACAAATTTTGGCCAATAAAAACGATCGTATGAAGCAAACAAGCTTTTGGAAAACCATAGCGGATCAAAAATAAAAGGTGACCCGGAAAATGAGGAAAATGGAATTGTAAATAAAGTACCGAGAATAACAACTCCAGAAAAAACCTTTAATTTTCCACACAAGAAAAGAGCACCGATCAAAAGTACAAAAGCATATATTTTTGTTTGAGAAAGCAAGGCACCAAGAATAATTATTTTTATAAAATTCTTTTTATTTAGTTTATTTTCTTCGGAGATATTTAATAAAAATAATATCAAGAATATTAAGGAAAGAGCAAAGGGTGGGTTTAAAAATAATGAGGCGGACTGATTAACCCAGAAAGCAGATTCGCCGGAAAAGAAGTCTTGGCCTGTCAGTAGTTTGGGGAGGAAACCCAGAGAACCGCCAAGAAATACCAAAATAAAAGAAATTGATTTTTCCAAGGAGGAATATTTCCATTTTGTCATTAATTTTTGGAGAAGAAAAACAAGAGTCAGGCCTAAAATTATCGGAGCAATGCGAAAGTAAAAGGTGGTGGAAGGAATGCGAAAAAGACCAACGATAATACCTGAAAGATAATCAAAAACAAAGTGATAATTGGTAAGTTTTACTCCGGCATATTGAGGATGATTTAAATTGAAAGGGCTTTGAGCAAATTTTTCAATAAGTGATAAATGGAAAATAGCGTCGTGGCCATTTGGGCCCCAAAAACCCAGACCAAAAGAATAGACTAAGCCACTTTTTATAACTGTCAGATAAAGAATGCCAATACATAAGATACCGATAATTGTGGATATTGAAATTTTGGGAAGTTTTTGTCGATGAATTTTCCGAATCATAGTTATGATAATTGGAATAGAAATTACCCAAAAAATCCAAGAATAATGAAACTTGTCGGTAAAAGGAGTGTATGGAGCTGTCAGCCAAGTTGTGTCTTTATTATTATTGATTACTTTGATGTCTTGATACTCGACTTTGGGAACTATTAAATTTTCAAAAACAATAGATCTTGGGTAAAAAGTAATTTTTTGATTATCTTTTTCTAAAGATAACTGCCATAAATCCCATTGTTGGTCGTAAACCGTAGTAAATCCTGAAAGATCAAAATCTAGAGTTAATTCCGAACCAGGAAATTTGACTGAATCAATGGCTGCAGGAATGTCCAAATATAAATTAATTTGATGATTTGGAGTAACGTGATAATCTTCATAAACCTCCCGATTGTATATACGAAAATCTATAATTTTTGTTTTGCCTTCGAAAGATTTAAGACCGATTCGATAAAAAGGACTTTGGTACCAAAACACTTCTCCTTTTTGAACACCTGTTGGATCTGTTGTGCGATAAAAATAGGCTGGACTACTTTCTGGGTAACGTCCTTTGAACCAATCACCAAATTCGGCAAGAGATAGATAACGGAATTCATTTTTTTCTTCATTTTCAATGATTGTTTTAAAGACATCTTTTATTTCCTGACGATACCAAGCAATTGGAAAATCATTTTCTAAACCAATATTAATATAAGTAAACTCGTTAAAACTATGCTGACTATAAAGACTTAGAAGATTGGTAAAGTACTTTAGATTTTGTCCACGACCAATAAAGTCGTTTACCTGAACTGAGAATGATGATTCACCACCTGGACCATAGAAATTAAAAAGATCTCGTTGGGCCCAACGTACCATGGCCAAATTGACTCTATTATTTTTACTGGAAGCCGGAATTAAAGAATTGTTTTTATCGGGAAAGTATGGACTACCAAGATATCCCCCCCACAGACGATAACGGTCTGTAGAATACTGATCATCGCAGTTCATAGCCGCTAGTACAGAGTATTTTGTTTGAAGATACTGGAGAGAATAACTATCCAAATCCCAAGCTCCAACTGTTTTTGGGTAATAGCCAAAACGATTGAAGAAGGCTTCCATATAAGTATCGATTAATCTCACCCTGTCTGATTGAGAATATCCTGAAAGAAAGATTCTGTTGGCACTAAAAATATTAAGGCCATTGGGATAAGTCACTCCGGCTTTATCGACTAAAGAAGGAGTAATTTCCATAAAAGCTCCAAGAGATTCAAGAATATTTGTTTTCGAAATATTTTCGAAAAAAGCAGAGATTGTTGCATCGGTAACGGCATCAAATCGAAGCTGCCAAGTGACCGGTAAACCTGAACGACTAGATTCTTCAAGTTGATATATGGGAAGATCGAGAGGTTTTTGACCGACAAGAAGCCAACCTTCATTACCTCTTACTGGATTAGTAAAAGTAACTATTGTATCTCTTGAAAATTCTGCTCTAATTGGTTTTGGAAAGAATAAGATCAGAAAAAGTGGAAGTAGGGTAAGAAGTTTTTTAAACATGTTTCATTTTAAAGTAATTTACCGTTCTTTCCACAAAGGAAATTCCTTCAACAAAAAGAACTGAACAGATGTAAATAACAGAAGCAAGAATACCAATAATAATGAGAGATATTGTTGAGTTTGCTAAATGAATTGAAATAAATAGAAATAACGACATTGTCATGGTGGAAATTAAGGGAGTTTTAAGAATGTTTAACAAACTAAAGTTAAGATATTTTTTGGCCGTAATAATTGTTACGAAAGAAGATGTAGCGATGATTAAAACTGCGTAAGATACACCCAGATAACCAAATTTAATTGCTAAAAGGGGCATCGTGGCCCAAGTAAGTCCTGTCCACATTAACATTAGTTTGAAAGTTTGTTTGATGTGACCAGTGGCATTTAAGAGATTGGTGAGACTAGTGGAGATACTCGCCCAAGCAGAGTTGTAAAGATAAACATAAAGAGGAATTAGTGCGGGAAGCCATTTGGTATATTTGGGGATAATATTTACTAAAGGTAGGGCGAAGAAACCCATGCCAACAAGTACGGGGAAAGCTGCCATACACAGGTATTTTAAACTCACTTCTACGGCTCGGCCTAATTTCTCTTCATCATGTTGGAGACGAGCAAAGGTGGGGAAAGATACTTTGGTGAGATTGTCCATGACGATACGCAACGGAAGACCTGCCCAGCGGCTGGCCCAGCCGATGTAGCCCAAACCAGTTGTGCCAATAATTTTGGTAAGAATTATTGTGACACCGTCATCTTTGAGCACAGCAAGAAAAGTATTTGCTTGATAAGGTAAACCAAATCTGAGCAATGATCTAAGAGAGTCTTTGTAAATTCCCAACATAGGTCGCCATGGATACACAATATACATAACAACTAAACCAACCACTCCCCTTGCTAAAACCGCGAAAGTAAATGCTGTGACACCAAAACCTTTCCAAGCGAAATATACCGCGATAAAATTGAACGTTAAGGTTTCAAGAATTTGAGGAAGAATTAGTTTGTTGAATTTGATTTCTCTCTCAAGCATGATCGACGGAATCGTTTTGAGAGAGCTGAGGAAAAGAGAGATTCCCATGGCATAAAGTAAATACATTCCCGACTGATCAATGTTGTATTGAGTACGAAGGAGTGATCTTAATGAGAATAATAGTAGTAGAAGAAGAAAAACTAATATTTGCTGGACAGTAAAAGTGGTCGCGAGGTCTTTTCGAGTGACAGTTTCTTTTTTTTGAATTAGTGCTGCAGCCAAGCCAATATCTGAAAAATAAGCTAAGAAATTAACGACTGAAGAAACGAGATAAAAAATACCATAAATATTGGGGTCTAAGAAAATAGTGAGGGCAATGGTGGCAATGAAAGAAATAATCTGGACGATAAACGTACGGGAAATTAGAGCTAAGACACCGGATACCGATCGGCGTTTGACCTCTTGGTACTCAATTACTTGTGGTTCGTCAGTGATGGTATCGAGCATATTGAACTAATTTTATTAATATCAGTAATGAAGTTAGAGTTAGAACGTCCGAAATAAATCTAATTGGCGTGTAGCCAATTTTGGCGAAGATCTGGTGTTCTCCTTTTTCTAAGTCTATAGTAACCCGGCCAAGATCGGGGTCGTAGGTATTGGCAACTTTTTGACCGTCAACTTTGGTAACAATACCAGGAAAGTTGAAGAGAGGAAGCATAACCTTGGAGTTATCGGAAGAAACAATGGCCGTAAATTTCATCCAGTTGGTGCCCGAAGTAAAGTGTTGAATACCACCCTGGCCGATGATGTATTGAGGTAGAGAAAAAGCCGGGTCTCCTGGAGGAAGAATAGCAGAACGGGGTAAATAATCAAATATACCTCCTGTAACTTGAAGAACCCATTGTTTGCCTTGCATCTTTTCTTCGATGCTGACTCTAACGGGTCTTTCAATATGAAAGAATTGAACATTCCAAGCGACAACTCCAATTGATAGTATGACAAAAATGATATTTTTCCAAATTTTTGAAAACGGAATGGTTGATAGATAACCAACAACAAAAGAAAAATAGAAAACAATCAAGGCAACCAAACGCCAAGGGAATTGAGCATATTGAAGAAGCGGTAGACGCTCCCAGATTGGAAGTGATTTGCTGTGGGCCAAAAAGGCATAAGCAAAACCAAAAGCAACAGACATTAAAATCGTTAATGAAACAGTTTTGTTTTTTTTAAATCGGAGTAGAGCAATAGCTGAAGCAATTATGGCGGCTATCCATTGAAGCTGACCAACAGAAAATGACATTCGATCGTCCGGTCCCCAAGTGGAACCGCCATAGCCCCAATAACGAGATATAAATATTTGATTAAGGTCGGCGTAATGTGCCATGTAATTAAAATAACCGGAAGTCATTGAGTCGACGTGAACATATTTTTGTTCCAAAATAACAGGCATTAAAAAGAATGCCGATAATCCGATTCCTAACAACCCAGATAAAATAAGACTCTTAATTGATTTGATATTTTTTGTTTTCCCTAACCAAAATAGAGTCCAAATTATTGCAGAAGGGGCAAAAACCATGGTCATTACATTGTGTGAGGTTAGTTGCCCAGCAAGAGAAATGGCAAAAAGAATAAAATACTTCCATGAAAATTTATAAGTTATTAACTTGTAAATAAATAACAATACAAAGGGAAACCAAACCATGCCCCAGGATTCATTCTGGGCTCCACGGACATAGACATCAACCGAGTGATAGGGTGCATAAACATAGAATAGTGCTGAAAGAACACCTCCCCACTTTCCAAAAAACTCCTTGGCGAGATAATACATGCCTATTCCAGAAAGTAGGAAAGAGAGAACAAACATTATTTTAACCGGCCAGAAAAATCCCAGCCCTAGGATAACCAGAAGCTCCATTGGATAGTAAGGCATAGGAGGATAAAACTGCATTAGCGGATAACCATAACCGAAACCGCCATCAGGAATCCAGCGACAGGGAATTTGACCATCTTTGAAACATTTGTCCAGTTCAAAAAGACGAAAAACCTGAAGATCATCATGCATAGAGAAATAACCAGGCTGAAGTAAACTGCTGACCGCAGGAATGAGAAGAAAAATTAGTAATATTTCAATTCGAAAAAGTTTGATGAGTTTACCCAAAGTAGAAAATAACCGAACGATGAAAGACGAAATAATATTCATCATAATGAACCTTGTTGGTAACGATAGAATTGAAGAACTTCTTGTGTGCCGTCAAGACGCGTTGGTTTAGGAAATTCTTTGATTAAGGTTAGATTGTTTAATGAACCTGCGTTGAGATGATTTCTAGATTTATTTAATACTAAAAAACGAGAATTTAGATGAGAGCTATTAATGAGACCTTCGGGAATGGCACCTACATAAGGATTTGAACCAACAATAGTGATATTGCTGTGACCATTAGTGTAGATTTGAAGTCCGTCTGGTAGAGTACCAAAAAAGCCTTCAGTAAAAACAACAACTTTCTCCCCTTTTGATTCAAGATCGATTAAGTAGTTGGCAATTTCTTTTTGGCCCCAACCGGCAGTCCACTCCTCTAAATATCCATTACGCATATCAAAGGAAAGTGGGGCTTTGGAGGGTGCAAAAACACAAAGAATTGAAATAACAAAAGGAACAATTAGAAGAATAATTGAAGAAAGTTTGATTAAGATGCCTTTGCGGGTAACAAGCCAATTTAAGCCAAAACCGATAACCGGAACAAAAGGAAGAACAGCAAAAAGTGCGTAACGACTAGTATAGACTTTGGCAATGGTGGCTTGAGCTGTAATCGGAATAAGAGCCATGAGAATTAAAAATATCGAAAGAACGCGAGTCTTTTTTGGTATAAGACCAAATAATAGTGTGAGAAGTAGTGTGGGGGTAAACAAAAGCCAAAGCCAGTTAAGAGTAGTTTTTAAATTCCCTATGAGTGGGCTTAGAGGGTGATAGAGCACTTCTCTCCAAGAATATAAATAGTCTTGATTGCGAGATCCAATCATCTCAAAAGCAGGACCGAGACGAAGAATACCA
>CAISER010000021.1 GCA_903884375.1 Candidatus Collierbacteria bacterium
ACTACCGGAATACGGCTGTACATTAATATGTTCCAGTTTAAAAAGTTTTTTTCCTCTTTCAATTGCCAAGTTTTCAATCTCGTCCATTACTCCATTCCCCTGATAGTATCTTCTTCCTGGGTACCCTTCGGCATATTTATTGGCCAAAACAGAACCAACAGCTTCCCGTACTGCTCTACTGGCATAGTTCTCAGATGCAATCAAAGAAAGCGTTTCGTTTTGACGCTTTGCTTCTTTTTCAATCAAACCGGTAATTAAATCATTCATTCCCTAATTTTATCCTACTTCGCCTCAAGAAATATCAAATTTCATATCATTCCAAATTCTTTCAATACCGATAAGGAATCAATTAACACTTTTTCTTTGCTTTGCGAGGCATCAATGACTCTCCAAAAATCAGGGAAGTTCTCTGCCAGTTCCAAATACGCCTCTCTTACTCGCTTATGAAACTCCAATTCTTTTACATCATATCTATCAGTATCGCTACAACAAGATTTTCGTTGCATTGCCAACTCAGGCAACAAGTCAAAATGCAAAACCAAATCAGGCAACAAACCGTTTGTTGCCATTTTGCTGACTGCCAAAATAATTTCTCTATCAACCCTTTCACTTCCTTGGTAGGCAAAGGTTGAAAACCAATATCGATCCAAAAAAACTCCTCTTCCGGGTTTTGAACCTTCCAGTATTGGAATTACTTCCATATTTATCAAATTAGCTCTAGCCGCACTATAGCCAAATAACGATGCCATCGGGTCAATTTCCCAATCATTATGTTGCTGAACCGCTTCTCTCATCGCTTCGCCAAACTCAGTGCCACCTGGTTCACGAAAAAATTTCCACCCTTCCAACTCTTTTTTAATTCCCTCTACTGCTGTCGTCTTCCCGACTCCACTTCCGCCCTCAGCTACCACAAACGGCTTTCTATTTTCTTTCATTTTCTGTCCTTTGTATTGCTAAAAAAGTATCCATTATTATTTCGGGCAACTCCGCTTTTGGATCATTTACATATTTTCGATATTCAAACAAAACATCCTCCAAAGTAGTCATTACTGCCGTCTCTTTTTTCTTTTCCCGATTCTGCTTTTCCATTTCGCAAACTTCTCCTTGACCACCTACATATCGTTTATGAAAAATACTTTCAAATTTTTCTGTCATTAACCAACTTAATTCAAATATCCCCTTTTGTCTAGACCGACCTTAAAACTTCATTCCCAAAATACTTCCAAACATCAACAAAACCGCAAGAGTCATCAAACCAAGGGTTATCCAAGCGATTATTTTTCCCCACCAAGTCGTCTTATATCTACCCACCACCTTGTTATCGTCAGCCAACGAAATAACCATAGCGATTAAGGGAACCGAAATAACCCCATTAATAATTGCCGAATAATATAAACTTTTAATCACACTAATTCCTAATAGATTCATTAAGTAACCCAACACTGTAGCTAAAATCAATACTCGATAAAATCCCCGCGCTTGATGATATTTTTTTGACAAACCTTCTTTAATATCCAGACCATCAGCTACTGCGTAACTTGCCGAACCTGCCAACACAGGGATAGACACCAAACCAACGCCAACGATTCCCAAAGTCAATAATAAATATGCTTCATTCCCAGCGATTGGCCTTAATGCCAACGCCACATCTTGAATTGATTCAATAGCAAAAACTCCCTTCTTGTGTAATGTTGCTGCTGTGGTAATTAAAATAAAAAAACCAATAATGTTGGAAAACACCATTCCCAATACGGTATCCCAACGCATTAATCTTATTCTGTTAATACCGACTTTTGGATCTTGATTAAAATCTTTTATTATTTTTTCATCAATTTCTTCTTCGACTTCTTCAGAGGTTTGCCAAAAGAAAAGATAAGGAGAAATTACCGCTCCCAAAAAAGCGACCATTGTCATCAAATATTTGATATCCAACTGTATTGAGGGAACAAATGAGTATCGCAATATTTGGCTCCAATCTTGCTTAACCATCAAACCCGTAACCACATATGCCAAAAGTGATAGACCCAGCCACTTCAAATAGACCACATATTTCTTGTATGGTACCAATACTTCCATTAATAAAACAACAACTGCCAATACCAAGAGCCACAAATACACCGGTAAACCAAAAACCATGTTTAATGATGCCGCCATAATTCCTAAATTAGCTCCAATACTAATCGTGTTGGATACAAATAAAATTGTTATCGCAATCCACATTAATTCTTTCGACCGATATTTTTTAATTACCCCAGCCAATCCCATTCCGGTAAGCATTCCGATCCGACCACACATTTCTTGAATCACAATCATAGCCGGTGTCAAAAACACATTTATCCAACTTAGAGCATATCCGTAAACTGTCCCGGCAATAGAATATGTTGTGACACTTACCGGATCATCATCTGCAGCTCCAGTAATAAATCCAGGACCAACTTTTTTTAAGATTACTTGTATTTTCTTCCCAAGAGCCATAGATTCATCATAAAACATAACCAGGTAATTTGATATCATTAGCCCAGTGTATTATCTTTTTCTTCTACCTTTTGTAGTTTTGGCAATCCGTACTCTCATCAGTATCTATTCCTCCTCTCTTCTTGATTTTTCCATGTACCTCTCCGCTACCAATTATTTTCTTTCAGGTCACAATCCCTATCTTGCCATTACTCCCCAAGTTTACCCTCCCGCTTTTTTGTATTTTATGACTCTTTTTGCTTTCATTCCTATAGAGTATGCTCGAGTAATCTATACGTCTCTCTCACTTGTCGCTTTTTTTCTTTCACTTCATCTTCTTCTCAAAAGATTTTCTTTAAAAATCCAAGTCTTAATTTCTTTTATCGTTTTTCAACTTTTTCCGGTTAAGTTTGCCCTTGCTCAAGGTCAAATAAATTTTTTTGTTCTTCTAGGCTTTGTGTTAATTTACCGTTTTATGATTCAAAAGAAAGATTTATTAGCTAGTTTGACTCTTGCTATTATTACCATTGCAAAACTTAACCCAATTCTTCTTTTATTCTATTTTCTCGTCCTTAAAAAATATCGCCTCATCATCTACTGCCTTGTTACCCTTCTGTTTCTCAATCTTGCTATTGATCTTTCTACATCACACAATCTCTTACTTTCCTTTTTCCAAGGTACCTTTTTTCGTACCACCAACCCCCCTCTTGATTACTACAATCAATCCCTCCCCGCTCTACTTTCTCGTCTAAATCTTTCCTCAATATCAAATAGTGTTGGTGTCTTCTTTCTCTCTATCTCCACCATTTCCTTTATTAAAAATTATTCACAAACCAAAAAATTCTTCACTTTATTTCTGCTTACTATTCTGCTTATCTCTCCCATTACTTGGCAGCACTATCTTTTCTGGTCCATTCCTGCTTTTTTCTATTTATTTCTTGACAGTCAAAAACCTCCCTTAATTTTCATTTTTCTTGCTCTTTTGTTAATCAATATCAATTTAAAAAATCCTCTTCCTTTTGGAAACGTCCAACTTATCTACTCCCATGCTACCATTGGCTTATTTCTTCTCTATATTCTCGTCCTCAAATCCAAACCGAAATCCTCATAAATAATAATTCTTCCTTTTTGGCTATCCATTAATCGAACGTTTATATACAAATATCGCTATAAAAAAATCCCCCGGTATTAGCGGGGGAAAAATCTTAAACTTTTGAGTGTAAAGAGGCAAGAGCCGGTGTTCCGTCAGCCAACTTCACCGTTTTGTAATCACTAAGAATATTCGGCAAAAATGGTTGCAAACAAAGAAAAACGTTATACACAACTCGACGGATTTCGATTTCGGCATGTTCACTAACTCTTTGTTCAATAATATTCCGCCATGCTCTAACATTCCCTGTAATGATTATTGGCGCCTCAGTTTCATTTGGAAGAATTGCCCGGGAACATTGCTGAATTTTCTTTTTTAAATCTGTTTTTCTTTCTGCCGAAAGAATTTCTTCGCCACTTTTCTGCTTGTTAAGCAAATAATCGGTCGTCCAGACATATTCATTTTTACAAGCATCAATTCTGTCCAAGAAATATGTATGCAGTGCCATATTATTAACAAATTCAGGCCTTTCAACAAAACGCAGGGTTGCTTCTCCTACATATCTCTGAGACACTTGAGAAAACCCGCATCCTGCTCGGTGGCGGACAATTTCGTGAGTAAAACTACGACTCACTCCCCAGATTGCCATCGTAAAATTTGCATGTTCCATAATACTGCCGTGTTTATGCAATTTGATATTTTCAAAATACTGTTCGGCGTTATTATTCCAGGTTCTTTCGGGACCAAAGGCGAGATAACACCACTGTCCTGCGGTTTTCGATAATTCTTCTGCCGAACTCAGCTTAATCGAATCATCTAAATACTTCAAAAAACCAAGTTCTTCAGGAAAACCTTCAAGGAAATTTGCCAAACCGGAAATATCTACTTCTGGTCGTCCTATCATTGCCATTCCTGGTGTCCTTAAATATTTCACTTTCTGAGTAGTTTCAAATACCTCAGAACCAATATACGGGAAACCACTTTTGGTATAGCTGATCATTCTCACTCTCCTTTTTAAAGTTCGGTTGGCTGTAATTTTACACCAATAAAATGCCCCGAGACAAATCGGGGCAATAAATTAACTTACACTAGCTTAAACGTCCTTTCGGCCATTTTATGACCTACTCTTCCTTTCCCTAAAATATGTGCGTGGCTTATCACCTTGAGTTCTTCTTTGGGATGCCAATCTCCCAGATAATACTGCACAAAGAAGGCATCACTGTCTTCACCGTCTGCCACTTTGTCCAGCGATTCTGCCGGTAGATTTTTGGGGATATCATCCAACTCGTATGTCTCATCCAAACGGTCAACCGGACGAACCACACCGTAGTGTTTCTCGAATGGATTAAGTTCGGGATAAAGCTTTGCAAAATCAATCCAAAAGTTATATCCCAACGGCTTCAAGGTTTCATCGACCTTGATAATGACCTTAAAGGGGAAGACGTCAATACTTCCGATTACTACATTTTCCAGGAAGTTACATATATAAACTTGATCACTATTGTTTTTATATATCACCCATGGAAGATGAAAAATATTCACCTCTTCAATATATTTTGTGCCTTTTGGCATTGGAAAAATCACCTGAAACATAAATCCTCCTCACAATAGAATTGTAACGTTCTTAATCGTGGCTATTTTACGTCTTACTTCTTCAAATGTCAATCCTATAGGCTTATTCCCCCACTTCTTCCTTCTTTACTCCAGGTTTGTGCCAACTGGCCCAAGTGCAATTTGGATAGTCCTCACAGCCATAAAAGTCCCTGCCTGTTCTGGTCTTTTTCAAAACAACCCTTTTGCCACATTTCTCACAGCTTACTCCATCCACATACTCGATATACGGAGCCGTATATTTGCACTCCGGATAACGGGAACAAGATAAAAATTTGCCATACTTGCCATCACGGATTACTACATCACCCTCTTTGCAGGTGGGACACTTTTCTCCAGTACTAACTGTCGGGACACCAACTCTTGCACTATCTTTATCCACTTTAATTAATTTCTCACTAAATGCTCCCCAAAATTGACTTAGCATTTTATTCCATTTTAGTTTTCCCTCAGCTATCTCGTCCAGTTCATTCTCCATCTTGGCCGTAAACTCATAATCCATCTGAATCGGAAAATTATCCATCAAAAAATCTACCACGGCCATACCAATTGATGTTGGCACAAATTTTCTTTCTTTTTGATCAACATAACGTCTGTCAATAATGGTGGAAATAATCGCTGCATAAGTTGACGGACGGCCAATTCCCCTCTTTTCCAACTCTTTGATAAGTGAAGCATCATTGTATCTTGCTGGTGGCTGAGTAAATTTTTGTTCTCCATTAACCTTCTTTTTATCTATTTTTTCTCCATTTTCCAGTATCGGCAATACTTGTTGTTCATCTTTGTTTTTTTCCTTTAAAAACAACTTCTTCCAACCATCGAATTTGATAACTGCTCCATTGGCAGTTAACTCGTTATCTCCGGCACCGACCACTACTTTGGTGTCGTCAAATACTGCGTCGGCCATCTGGCAACCAATAGTTCTTCTCCAAATCAGCGAATAAAGCTTTTCTTGATCGTGAGCCATTTCTTGACCAATAAATTTATCAGGCGAAACTTCAATATGTGTTGGCCGAACCGCTTCGTGGGCTTCCTGTGCCACCACTTTTCCGGCTGTTTTATATATTCTTGGTGTAGCTGGTAAATACTTTGCTCCATAAATATCTTCAATATATTTTCTAACAGCCTCAAGTGCTACGGGAGCTAAATTAAAAGAATCAGTACGATGATAAGTAATATCACCTTGTTCATATAATTTTTGCGCCACATTCATGGTTTTCTTAGCCGACCAAGACAATACATTTGCTGCCGCTTGTTGCAACGTTGAGGTTTTAAATGGTGGATGCGGGTACGCTTTTCGTTCTGACTTTTTAACATTTAAAACCACATAATCGGCGTTTTCCAACTCCGATAAAATCTTTTTAGCTGTTTCACTATCGTGTACTTCCGCTCTCTTACCGCCAATTTTGGCTAACTCAATCTCAAACAACTCTCCTTTTTTTGTCTCCACCGTAACCAAAATCTGCCAATACTCAACCGGCTTAAATTTATCTATCTCACGCTCACGTTCGACAATCAGACGCACCGCCACGCTTTGGACTCTTCCTGCCGAAAGACCACGACGCACCTTTTTCCATAATATTGGCGAAAGCTTGTAACCCACCAACCGATCTAGGAAACGCCTGGCTTGTTGAGCATCAACCAAGTTCATATCTATGTCTCTCGGATGCTCTAAAGCCTCCAAAATGGCTTCCTTGGTAATCGAGTGAAATGCAATACGTTTAAACTTCAGTTTCTCTTTTTTGGCAATCCTTCGAGAATCCATCAAGATATGCTCCACATGCCAAGCAATAGCTTCACCTTCACGATCAGGATCGGAAGCCAGAATAATCTCATCAGCCTTAGTTGCCGCATCCTCAAGTTTCTTCACCTGTTCTCCCTTACCTTCCATCAGCTCATACGAGGGTTTAAACTCATACTCTCCTTTTCCTTCTTCTTTTATTTCAATTCCAAACTTGCTCTTAGGCAAATCACGTACATGTCCCATCGAAGCCATGATTTGGTAATCCGAGCCTAAATACTTTCCTAAACTTTTTGTTTTGGTTGGAGACTCAACAATAATTAATTTATGCATTACTCTTAAAAATATACAGTAAAAACAACCTGGGCATTTTACTACATTCCATTAAACCAAAAAAATACCCTCTCGGCTACCATCTTATTTCAAAAACAAAGGCACCAGCTCTTTGGCAATTGGTGCCGCCACAGTGCTACCCTCACCACCTTCCTCAACCAAAACAGTCACCACCACCCAATCTTTGACATTACTTCCGACAGGAATGACCATTGTCAGCCAAGCGTTAGGTAAAGTATCTTCTCCTCCTTTTTGGGCTGTACCTGTTTTGCAATATATTTTTCCACCATATTCATACAAAGGATATGCCGTTCCCCCGTGACTACAAGCGGCCATCATTCCCTCCAGTATCGTTTTTCTATTTTGTTCACCAATTTTCAAATCAACACAGCTCGAACTTCCCACAATTCTGGGTGGACATTTAATTCCCGAAATTACCGCAGCAGTCATCATATTAATTTGTAGTGGAGTTGCCATCACATCACCCTGTCCTATTGCCAAGTGATAAGTATTTCCCAAAAACCATTTTGTTCCCAAACTTTTTTCTCTCCAGTAAGGAGATGGCATAAAACCCGACGACTCTCCCGGCAAATCAATTCCTGTCTTTTCACCTAAACCGAACTTTTTACTCCAGTAAACCAGCTTATCTACCCCAATCGCTTCTCCAATTTTATAAAAGAAAATATCATTACTTCGAGCAATTGCTTTAACTACATTTATTTTGCCCTCTGTCTGGCCGTATTTATCCAATAGCCAGTTTCCATAACGATAATCACCAATCACAATCTCTCCACTATCTTCGATTAAACTATCCTTTACTATTTTCCCTTCTTCCAAAGATGTCAACGCTGGAACCAATTTATAAACCGAACCAGGAGCAAAATCCCCTGATAATGCTCGATTAAACAATGGTTTTTTTAAATCGTCTTTTAATAAATCATTAACTTCTTTATAATCTCCGCCAAAATCGCTTCTCTTGCCATTCTCCACAAATAAATTGGAATCGTATGAAGGCGTCGATACCAAGGCCAACACTTTTCCATCCACCGTTGTTGCCACCACTGCCCCGCTTTTACCAACTTTAGTTAATGCATTTTTTAAACTCGAAAAGGCCATTTGTTGTACCGATAAATCGATATTAGTCACTAAGTTTTCTCCCGGCACCGGCTCTTTTCGAACAATCTCCGTTCTTCTTGTCCCCTGGGCGGTTTCTTCCACAACTGTTTCTCCAGCAATTCCCGCCAGTCTATTTTGATACTCACTCTCCAAACCTGTCTTGCCAACTAATATCTCTCCGTTTTCTCCAACCTCGGAAGGTTTCCCGATATATCCAACTAGTCCAGCCGCTATCTCTCCCATTGGATAATACCGTACTAAACTCCCGTTATTATCAATATTCATCGCCAAGTATTTTCCGTTTTTATCACTGATTACTCCCCGTTTTGCCGATATGAGTTCTGTTTTAACCATGTTTCCTTTCGCCAAATCCGAAAAATGACCTCCCATAAAGACTGTTAAAAAAAACACTCTTGAAAATCCTAAAGCAAACAACAAAATCAAAACAATTCCAGCTGATACATACTGTTTGTTCTCGCTCATCATGTTAATAGTTTATCCTTATTGTTTCCGTTCTCTCAAACCATGAAAGTGCCAAAAATCCCGACAACAATAATGCCAACACTTCCCAAATACTCCAACTCAAATCAAAGACAATATCAAATACAACACAACAAACAACTCCCAATAAAATGATTATCCATCCCATCTCCTTCCTGGCATTTAAAAGAAAAGATAGTCCCCCAACAACAACCAATATAAACAAACTCGGTAATCCTATCGAAAGCCCTTGAAGCACTGATATCAATACTCCTATCACCAACGCTAACCAATAAACACCACTCCAATTTAATAGTGATAATAAAAATGGCCAGTATAAACCCCATCCCAAAACTCCCTCGCCCAATAGCACCATTATTATTACTGCCGATACAGTTTTTATGGTATTCTTTGATTGCTTGTCCATATCCAAAGTATATTCTAGTCTATGACAAACACCAAAATTAATTTACTGATTCTTCCTTTGTTGATTGCCATTCTTTTATCTACCCTCGGTAAACTTAAAATAAGTCCGGTAATTGACAATATTTTCTATACAATATTATCCCCCATTCATTTCCCGATAGGTTTACTTCATCAAAATGTGGACCGTCAAATATCAAACATCAAAAACATTCCCAAATTAAGACAACAGTACCAAAATATTCTTTCCCAAAACGCTCGTTTACTTTCGGAAAACGAACAATTAAAACAATCTCTCGTTGATTCAAAAACTGTTAATTTAACTTCAAATTATAAATCTGTCCTTCCGGTGAGACTTACTGGTTCAATTGGAAGTAATTTGGTTTCTTCTTCACTACCTTTAGATAAAATCAAAAAAGGTCAACCTCTTGTTTTTGGAAAAATATTACTTGGTACAGTCTTGGACACAAAAGGTTCTATTGTTAATATCATTCCTTTGGACAACGAACGCATTGGCACTTTCGCAGTACATACTTCCTCTAATCAAAAGGGTCAATATCGCTTTATTGATAACTCTCCTCAGCTTACCGACATCTCCAGTTTATCTCCTATCGTTATTGGAGATTACGTCTTTACCGAACCAAGTGAATTAATCCCAGGTAACCTCATCATTGGCAAAATCACCAAAATCATCTCCGCTCAACAAGAACCACTTCAAAAAGCCGAGATAAAACTGGAAACTGGCTTGAATGACGTCTCTGAAGGCTTGACCATTATTATTCAACCATAATTTTTTTCCAAAAAAATCCCCCTCCAAAAGGAGAGGGAAAACAATCTATATAAATTCTTTCATGTACTTGACTGAATTTCTACCCATATTGTATCCACCCGTAATCAAAAAACTCAGTCCCAAATAGTAGCCAAAATCGTACCAGCCACCATTATTGTGTACCTCATAAAGACCATAATGGCCTCCAAAAAGATTAAATATAAACGCCCAGCCGGAGGTAAGACCGTCCCAAAGACCGTTCCAAAATCCGTAGATATGACCTGATGCATCAGTTGTGTTTTTCAATGGATTGGGTTGACCACAAGCAGTCAGAAACAACATCATAAGAACCAAAACAAATATTAATAATATTATTTTTCTGTCTTTCAATCGTGCCTCCTTGGTAAATTTGAATTGGAAAATCAAAGAACATCAAAGTATATCAAACAAATACATAAATCGCTACCTTAAACCACCCACCACTCTCACTTTTGCCAATAATTTATCGTTTTCCAACACTTTGGCACAACCTCGAACCACAGCCTCCAAGGGCGCCTCTGTAACCCAAACAGGCATTCCTGTTTGTTCGGCAATCAATTTATCAATACTTCTTATTAACGATCCTCCCCCAGCCATAACCATGCCTTTTTCCAAAATATCGGCTACCAAATCCGGAGGTGTTTCTTCAATAATTAAAGTAATCTCCGATAAAATCTGGTTAATTACCGGCATCATTGCTTCTCTTACTTCTACACTATTTAGTTTCATTGACTTGGGTAAGCCATTATCCAAACTTCTACCACGTACCACCACTTCTAACGGCTTTCCTTCTTTTTCGCACTTCAAAGGAAAAGCAGAACCAACTTTCATTTTTACTTCTTCGGCAGTGCTTTCGCCCAATAAAAGATTGTATTTTAATCGAACGAAATTTGTTATTGACTCCGTCAATTCATCACCAGCAACACGTAAACTACGATTTAATACTAAACCCCCTAAGGAAATAACGCCAATTTCCGAAGTTCCTCCTCCAATATCACAAACCATTTGTCCTTCAGCCTTTTCAATGGGGAGTCCTGAGCCAATCGCTGCCGCCATCGGTTCCTCAATAAGATAAGCAGCTCGAGCTCCTGCTGATAAAGCTGCCTCTTGTACTGCCCTTCGCTCCACTTCCGTTACCCCTGATGGAATTCCAATGGCCACCCTCGGACGAGCAATTTTAAATCCCAACCCTTTATAAAATTCATGAACTTCCACAATATAATGTTTCAACATTGCTTCAGCGGCATCAAAATCGGCAATTACTCCGTCTCGCAAAGGACGAACCACCTCAATACTGGCAGGATTTTTTCCCAACATTTTTTTCGCTTCTTCACCAATTGCTAAAATCTCTTTCGTCTTCATATGTCGCGCCACCACCGAGGGTTGACGAATTACTACTCCCTTTCCTCGAACATGAACCACAGTATTAGCGGTACCTAAATCGATACCCACATCCAAGGTAGCTAATCTCCACAAAGACTCGAACATAATATGGCTAATAATAACAGATTGCCTCATTATTGGAAGAGCAAATATTTTCTGTTTTTGATAAATGTTAAACTAATCCCATGTCCGAATCCTCTCTTAACTTGTCTAAAATAATTCGCCAACTTTTCTACATACTATTTTTTGCCTCTCCCCTTATTCTCTGGCCCTTCACTTCCGAAGTTTTTGAGTTTAATAAAATGATGTTTGTTTATTTGCTTACCATTCTTATTACTTCTGCGTGGCTAATCAAATCATTCATCAACAAAAAAATTGAAATTGCCAAAACTCCTCTTGACCTCCCTATTGTCCTTTTCCTTGTTTCACAAATTATCTCTACCATTATTTCTATTGATCCTCACACTAGTCTTTGGGGATATTATTCCCGTTTCCATGGTGGTTTTATGTCCACCATTTCTTACATTATTCTTTTTTATGCTCTCGTCACTCATTTTTCTAATGAGATTAAGGCGATAAATAATCTAATATCTGCTATCCTTTTTTCGGCTACTTTAATTTCTCTTTACGCTATTCTTGAACATTTTGGAATCGATAAAACAATCTGGGTTCAAGATGTTCAAAATCGCGTCTTTTCTACCCTTGGCCAACCAAACTGGCTTTCAGCATTTTTGGTAGCTATATTGCCTCTTTCTCTCTTCCAAGCAATTTCATATTCAAAAAATATTCATCAACGATTGTTATATTTTGGCCTATCGTTTTTATATTTTATTGCTATTCTTTATACCAAATCCCAATCGGGTATCGCCGCTACAGCAGTTATTTTACTTCTCTTTTTTATCATCACCTCTATTAAAAATAAAAAAATCTGGCTTCTTCTCTTATTGATTCCATTATCTGTTTCCGTATTAATTTTTAAAGGAAATTATGTTCGTCAAACTCTTGGTTCTCTTAACAAAATTAACCCGTTTTATTCTAATACTCTTACTATTATTAACGAAGAAAACAAAACCAGAATCGGCGGAAGTGACTCCATGACTATCCGTAGAGTTGTTTGGGAAGGAGCTATCAAGCTTGGGCTAAAACGGCCTTTTTTTGGTACGGGAGTTGAAACTTTTGGTTACACCTATTACTGGGTCCGCCCAGCCACTCATAATCTCACTTCAGAATCTGAATTTTTATATAACAAAGCCCACAATGAGTACTTAAATTATTTTGCCACTTCCGGTTTTATAGGACTTTTAACATATCTTTTTCTAACAGGTTCTATCATTTATCTTTTTACAAACAATAAAGGTGTCATATCAAACGAAGCAAAACAAACTCAGTTTCTTAAATTAAGATTGCCCCTTCTTCTTGGTATTGTCTCTATTCTGATTACCAACTATATCGGTTTTTCCGTCGTAAATGTCGCATTATTTTTCTATCTTTATCCGGCAATCTATATCGCCTCTATAGGTAAAAATATCTTTCGTTATCATAAAATAAATTTTGACTCAAATTGGGGAATATTTATTATTTTCATTCTGACAACTTGGTTTATTATCGGACTTTCTAAGGCTTGGTTGGCAGACTTAGCCTATAACAAAGGCAAGGGTAGCCTCGAAGAATCCGAAAAAGCAGTTCGGCTTAATCCCAAAGAGCCAATTTATTATGCTCAGCTTGGCAACATCAATGCTCTTGTAGCTACACAAATAATCGCTCCCCAAATCGCCAATCTTCCCGTAACTGCATCTGCTGAAATAAAACAACAGGCCAATCTCGTTTTTGAAAAATACATCAATCAAGCCACAACTAACATTCAAAAGGCACAATCTCTTAATTCATACAATATTAATGTTCTTAAAATAAAAGCCAAAACCGAACTTACTCTTGCGTCAATTAATTCCAATTATTATCAAGAAGCACTCAACACTCTACTTCGTATTAGTGAACTTTCTCCGACAGACAGTACAAACTTTATCAATATTGGAATACTCTATCAAAATAACGGCAAATCGGAATTGGCTAAAAAGGCATTTGAACAAGCGCTTTATCTTAATCCAAACTCTGAATCAGCTAAAGAGTATCTTAAGAAAATAACCTTCAAATAACTGTTGATAAAAGAAAAGCCTTCCTAAAGGAAGGCTTATTGTTAAGACGCAATTATTCTTTCAAAACTCGATTTACTGGGAAATCCCAGATATGTTTCAAAACCGGTAGAATGTTTCCGTTTTTTTATTAATAGTCGGATTTTGTTATCATGCAAAATTTTTACTTGCCGGTCGGTAAGAAAAATAACCGGAACGGCATGTGACAATGGAGGAAAGTAAGCAGTCCCCAAAGTAATCTCTCCCAACAATTTCGTCGTGATTACCGTCTTGGTGGTAAACATTTCATAACCATCTTCTCGGCTTAAACTTCCGTATTTCCTGACAAAATCCGGACTACTAAACTTTTCATACAAGCGTACTAATCTTAAATTTTCTTCATCAAATTTCATAAGCCTCCTATTTGCTATATTCAGAAAATAATATGGCCATGTTAATGGTTCTAGAATACATAAATAATCCGATTATTGTCATAAAAATTATTTTTACGAATACACTCAATATACCTATTCCGCCTGGTTGAATCGCACATGCTATCGCACAAAAAATAAAAAAGGCTATTTGCCAGACAAACCAATAACCGACAACAAAGTTTCTATCTATCCTTGGTGTCTTTCGGATTATTTTTAATATCCAAAGCAAAGGAACACCCTCCATGGCCACTAAGGAAAATATCAATATCCAAAAAGGAAAACCAATCTCATTTCCAAACATCAAGACAATTGATGCGTGTAGGGCCAATCCTAGAAACCATGATAACCAAGCAATGCTTTTAACTATCATTTTCTCCTCCATTCGCGTTCGAAAGAATAATACGTTAACGTACGTCGGCAATTTTATCACCTTACATATTACAGGTCAATTAATTTCCCAAAGACAACCAAAATGGAAGTGGGGTAAAATATAAAGGCATGAAAATCCTAACTACACCGAACCCCCTACTTCGTCGCGTGGCAAACCCGGTAAAAAAACTTGATAATCGGCTTCAGAAACAGATTGCCGAAATGATAAAAACCCTAAAATCCGCCAAGGATCCAGAGGGTGTTGGTTTAGCAGCTCCTCAAGTTGGTCTTGATCTCCGGCTTTTTATCATTTCATTTAGCGGAGTCCCGGAAATTTTTATCAATCCTGAGCTTAAAAACTTCTCCCAGGCTACTTTAAAAGATGTTCACTCTCGCTCAAAAGACCGTTGGCTTGAAGGTTGTCTCTCGGTTCCTCGGCTTTGGGGTTTCGTTGATCGCCCATACTCTGTAGAAATCGACTACCTTACTCCCAATAACGGTATTCTTGAAAAACGTCATCGTAAGCTTGAAGATGTTGATGCCTCCTATGTTCAGCACGAAAATGATCACCTAAATGGCATCCTCTTTACCGACCGGATTCTGGAACAAGGAGGCGAGATCTTAAAAGAAACACCCACAGGTCTTACTCCAATTGAGATGTAACAAAAAGCCCCGGTTTCCCGAGGCTTTATCTGGCCTGTTACTTTCTCTTTAAAAGAAAAAGTACGGCCATTATTACCATTGCAATCGGAAGGATCGGAACCCACTTCAGTGTGTTTTCCCCTTCCCAATATTCCACCTGTCTCATGTCTTCCATAATCCGCCTCCTTTAATATAACCTGAATAGAATTATTACTATTAGTGCCGATATGGTGATGATAAAAATCATCACTGATATCCATTCAAGGATTTCCTTTTCCCTTGTCTTTCTGTTCACGAACACCTCCTTTAAAGTACTACTTACTTCCTTAATGCGGAATTCTACTTCAAATATCTCAATCTGTCAACTATATAGGATAAATGGTAAAATAGAGTCATGAAACCCAACCTGGTATTTTTTGGCTCACCTGAATTCTCAGCCACCATTCTTGAATCATTAATAAAACTTAATACTATTAATGTTGTCGGAGTAGTTACCACTCCGGACAAACCCTCTGGCCGTAATCTCTCCCTCCTGCCATCTCCGGTAGCGCTTATCTCTGGCAAATATAATCTTCCCGTATACAAACCTCATCAACTTGACGAAGCCAATTTAGCCCATTTAAAGCTATTAAAACCAGACATCTTTCTTATCGTCTCTTTTGGAAAAATGATTCCCGAAACATATATTAAGACTCCCACAATAGGTATATTTAATATTCATTTTTCGCTTTTACCAAAATACAGAGGAGCACTTTGTATTAGTGAAGCCATAAAAAATCAAGATGAAATTACCGGAGTAACCCTTTTGGAAATGGATAATCTTTTAGACCATGGCCCAATCATTTCCCAAGCAAAAATTACTGTCGATATTAATGATAATGTCGCCACATTGACCAAAAAACTTACTCAGACTGCTATCGTATTATTGGCTGATAAATTACCCGAAATCTGTGCCGGAAACTACTCCAAAACGGCTCAAGACGAAACTAAAGTAGTTTTCACACCAAGCCACAAAACTCTAAACAGAGAATCCGCATTTATTTCTTTTAATAAAATTCTCGCGGCACAAAATGGCAGTGATGCCAAAAAGGTCCACGCTACTATCCGTTCCTTAAATCCGGATCCCGGTGCGTGGACAACCATCGACGGAACAAATGTCAAAATCATCAGTACCTCTCTGGTCGATAACAAACTAATTCTAAACAGAATTCAACTTTCGGGAAAATCCCCTATTTCATGGAAACAATATCTCTCAGGTCACCCTCTCCCTTAACCCAAGATAATTCTTTGCGCCAGTTTTTCAAATCGATTGGCTTTTTTGCTGTCAAGATAGGTCATGTAGTTGCAGTCATTTGCTAAAAATAACGTCAGCATCGAAACGTCCAGGTCTTCTTTATCATCATCTCTATTTCTGAATAGATTATTGATTTCCTCATTTTCTTCATTTTCATATTCAAACATAGCTAACCCAATTCCAAAACCCTCTTCAAACTGTCCAATAAACATATAAAAAGTTAAATCACCAAGCCCAACCTCCAAGTGTGTCATTGCGTCTAAATTCTTAATCTTTTTACTTGCGTATATTTTCGTATTGTCTTTATCGTTTCGATTAATTCCACAAAAATAAAATTGTTTTTCCGATAAGTCCAAATGAGCTACATATTCTTCTTGGCTATTTTCCATCAAAGCCGCCAAATCGAGATAATCTGTAATTGCTGTATCGCTCAACTCAGACGTTTCATCTTTTTCCAATAAGTACTTCAAAAATGGTAAAGTATTTATTCTAACGGCCTCCAAATCTCCTTCCGAGTTATATTTAACTCCCACCCCCAAACCGTAAAACAATGCCCGGAAACCCTCGTTGATTAAAGCAAAATCTACCGCTTTTTTGGAGGTAATTGCTTCATAAGAAATCTCATTATCTCTATTTGTTTCGTTCACTAATGATCCACCCAAATCAGGAGTTAAATTGAAATTCGGAATATAACGAAAAAATTCTTTTGATCTAGACACCTTTTTTGGCGGCAGCAATTTGTTCTGATCGTTGTGTTTCTCGGAGAGATCTCTTACAAGTAGTACAAACCTTAATTTTTACTTTTGTACCCTCAATTACAAGATGATGAACATGAAGATTGGGTTTACGAATTTTTTTAATTCTTCGTTTGGAAAAACTTACCAAATTAATATGTTGAACTCCCTTACCACAAATGGCACACTGAAGTTTCCCCTTTTCGGGCTGTTTTTCTGTTTGTTTCATGGGCACAATTTTAACATATTTTTCGCTTCAAGGTATACTAAAATAGAACTTATGATATTTAGCATACTAGGAGTCCTTCTTTCTGTCGTCTACCTTGTTTTAGCTGTGGCCATTCATGAATTTGCTCATGCCGCAACCGCCGACAGGCTTGGAGACCCAACAGCTAGAGCTGCCGGACGATTAACTCTCAATCCTTTCGCTCATATAGATCCCGTGGGTACCATCGTCTTACCTCTTTCACTGATGCTTCTATCGGGTGGTAGTTTTGCTTTTGGCTGGGGTAAACCAACTCCATACGACGAATATAATCTCCAAAGCCCCCGCCGCGATGTCGGTCTTATTTCGGTTGCTGGACCAATCAGCAATCTATTTCTTGCCTCTATCGTCGCTTTAGCTATCCACTATCTTCCTTATTCTTTTTCGCTGTTTTTAATTCCTTTTGTAGTTGTCAATATTAGTCTTGCAGTATTTAATCTTATCCCTGTTGGACCACTCGACGGTCAAAAAATTCTTTTTGCTCTGCTTCCACGCGATTTAGCCTATGAGTTTCAAACAATAATGAATAAATATGGCACTCTTATTCTCATCCTTCTTATCTTCCCTATTTTCGGAAGTTCACCTGTTATGGCCATTCTTGATCCAGCCATTCGATTTCTCATCCACCTTCTTCTGCCATAAAATCCAAGGCTTTACATTTCTTTTTAATTATTGAAGGAAAAGTATTGAAGATTGGTCAAATAAATAACCAATCACAAGGCTCGTTTTCTGGAAATAAAGCTAAAGACACCCACAATTAGAAGCAGTGCTCCAAAGCCAAACAAGGCAATTTTCAAAACAGTTGACAAAGCACCTCCGATTCCCTGACCGGCAGATACCTCCGCAACCGGAGTTATTGCCTCTTCTCCTGTCTTTACAGGAGAGGTTTTTACAATATTTTTTGAGGTGGGTGTCGGAGTCACAGTTATAGTCGCTCCAGAATTAACTTTGTCAGATTCAAAATTAATTTGTTGTACCTGTCCGGTAAGTAGAATCGCCTCAGAAGGTTTATTCCCATATCCATCGGACTCGGCGGTGATATAAAGTTCTAAAAATTTTACATCCGTAGCCGTTGCTAATTTACCATTGACAATCTCACCTAGTCTTCTGGTTTTTCCATTTTCTTCATTTAACCAGACAACATAACGGTTTTGTTCCGGAGATAAAGCTGTTTTTAGGTCACGGCAAGTCATCAATACTCGATAAGTACCATCTACAAACACCGAGGTTGCAAAACAAGCTCCGCTTACTCCAGCACCTCTCATCAGCACCGTCCCCTCATTGGCAAAAGCAATCTTGGGCAGTACTAATAATCCCCACAAAACAACTGTAAACAAACCTAAATATAATTTCTTCATATAGAAATATTGTACCGCAAATCCTAAAGCTTTTTCACCATATAACTACCCTCAAGGAAATATCCAAGTTTCCGATAATACTCTCTCGTTCCAATTGCCGAAATCACCGCCATTTTTTTATAACCTCTCTCACGAGCCACTTCTTCTGCTTTTATCATTAGTCGTTTCCCTAAACCTCTATGCTGTGTCTTTATTCCATCTGTGGTATCAATCTCGACCACCTGACCATAGGTATGTACCTCACGGACAATCGCAGCACCCCTTAACTCATCAAAAAGCAGCTTTTCGGTTTCAAGGGGTAATCTCAAACGCAACATGGCAAATATATTGTCTTTATTCTCATATGACATAAATAACTCATTACCTCCCAAACTTTCTCTTTCGTTAATCAATAGATCAATTTTTGTATCGTAAATTCCTCCTCTAACTTCTCGACAGCGTATACAAAGACACTTCCTACCTACCTTTTCCAGTTCTTTTTGTAACACTTGTCGAAGATTAGTTCTGGCAGTCCCAGCCGATATCCATTTTTTGCTAATGTCGCGGATTAATCTATCTATCCGGCACCAAACTGGTGTTTGCGCTTTGATTTCTTTTAATACCTTAATTAATTGCTCTTCTCCATAAGGTTTGTATTCTCCCCGCTTCCACATTTCATACATTTCTGTTCCTTCAATCGTCATTGCCGGATAAACTTTTAAATAATCTGGACCAAACTGTGAATCTTCAAACATCATTTTGGCCATTTTGATGTCTTTTCTAGGATTACTTCCCGGCAAGTTTGGCATCAAGTGATAACAAATTTTAAGTCCTGCGTTTCGGCACCATCGTGTTGCTTCGGCAACTTCTACCAAGTTGTGACCTCTCTTAATTTTCTTTAATATTTTTTCATCAAAAGCCTGAACTCCTAACTGTACCTTGGTTACTCCTAATTCTCGCCATAACTTCACCTCGGCTTCGGTGACCCAATCCGGCCTGGTTTCCACGGAAATACCAACAATTCTTTTCTCGGCTGTCTCATTGTATTTTTGCGCCTCGGACAAACTATTGCTAATTACACCATTTACCGCATCAAACATCCTTTTGAAAAATTCTCGTTTATATTTTTCAGGGTAACTGCCAAAAGTTCCTCCAATTACAATCAAATCTATTTTGCTGGTGATGTGTCCCGTTTCCTCCATCTGCCTTATCCTGCCTTCAACTTGTTTAAAGGGGTCAAAATCCAACAACTTGGCTCTTTGTGCCGCCGGTTCATCGGAAAGATACGATTTGGGCATTCCTTTCTCTGAAGGGCAATAAATACACTCACCCGGACAAAAGTATGGTTTCATCATCACGGCAAATGGCGCTACTCCTGACTCCGTTCTCACTCCTCGGGTTTTCATAGCTTCTATTAGCTCGGGATCCGTTAAATATGGCCAAATTTCCGAGTTTTTAGGCATTTTACTTAACTTCTTTGACCACATCCGTCGATAATCCTCAATATTTTCGAGAGTCAATTTTTCATTGTCCTTCCGCACTAATTCTTCAATAGTCATCTGCTATATTGTACCTGAAATCACGAAAAAGCCCTGACTCTTACATCAGGGCAAATCAAAATTTATTTCGGGAATGACAGTCTTCGAATACTAACACATACGGCATTTTTAACATCAAACATGATTGTTTCATCGCATAATGGGCTTTGTTCCACATTATCTCGGATAAAATTGGTAAGTTCTTTCTCCGTCTTTACTCTTGTTAATTTTGCCTCATTGTCTGGATCAATATCCAACCACACTTCTTTTTCGCTGTCTCGGTATGCGATATAAAATAAAGCTCCGTAAACACAAAACGGGACCTCAATCAAAGAAATTTCTCTCAACCAATCAAACAATTCTTTCATCGTTCCTCCTTTAAAATTGATACACCAAACATTCTCTTTATGGCCATTAAGACGACAAAAATCCACCATCAACCGGAATCATTGCCCCTTGCACGTAACTAGCCATATCACTTGCCAAAAACAATATCACTTTAGCCACTTCTTCAGGTTTCCCCCATCTACCTAGGGCCAACCGTTGTTGAAAATCAAAACCGGTTTGCATTAAATCAAAACGAAAGTTAATTAAAGCTTCTCTTATAAGAAATATCGTGCCTGATGTTTTGATTGCTCCAGGTAAAACAACGTTTGCTCGAAAACCGTTTTTGCCATAATCTCTGGCTATTGATCTTGTTAGGGAAATTACTCCCGCCTTACTTATACTATAAGGTATTAAATCTTTTTTAAAAGGAAGAATCGCTTCAATCGAAGCAGTATTCACGATAATTCCACCTTTTTTACCACGGTGATTAATAAAATGTCTGCACATCCAAAAGACTGAATTCGTATTGACATCAATTGTCTTTTGATACTCCTCCTTGGAAATTGTTAAGTAGTTTTGTGCCGGAAAGATCCCCGCATTGTTTATCAATATTCCCGGACACTCATCGATCTTCTGCCAAAACTCACTTATCTGGTCTGAATTGCTCACATCAACCGGAAAAACTTCATGTTCACTAGGATGGACAAGACGCTTAACTGTTTTCAGCATCCCCTTTGTGTTGATATCCAAAAGAAGCACTTTACATCCGCATTCGGCAAAAAGTTTAGCTGTCGCTCTTCCTATGCCCGACGAAGCGCCTGTAATGATTACACTTTTACCACTTAAATTGATGTCCACATCTGCCTCCTTTTTAAAGTACTTCATCGGTATTTTACTCCAACACTGATAAAATGTCTCTAATGGCACCAGAAGAACATATCACCTCTGTAAAAAACACTTACGATACCATCGGAAAGGAGTTTTCTGCATCTCGTCAATATATCTGGCCTGACTTAAAACCATTTCTTTCGAAGATAAAACCTTCTTCGTCCATTCTTGATGTCGGCTGTGGTAACGGTCGGCTTCTTCTTGGCTTACCCAATAATATTAAATACACCGGCTTAGACAACAGTAAAGAACTCCTTTTGTCCGCCAAAAAATCTCATCCTGACAATAAGTTTATCGAAACCGACATCACCAAACAAACCGCTTGGGACACTCTTCCCCGGTTCGACTATATCTGTTGCGTTGCTGTACTTCATCATCTTTCAACACAAAAGGATCAGCTTTTTGTTCTAGAACAAATCAAGAAACACTTAAAACCCCATGGGAAAATCTTAATTACTGTTTGGAACCTTTGGCAACCAAAATATCTAAAATATCATTTTGATATAAAAACTAAACTGCAAAACTGGCATTATCTATACGTTCCTTTCCAGAACAGACCTCGTTTTTGTTTTGCCTTCACCACTCATTATCTTAGAATTCTTTTAAAAAAAGCTAATTTAAAACTCAACATCGATAAATCCTCGCACAATTATCTACTTTGGGAATAACCTGTATTTTGTGTTAGTCTTATTTTATGGAAAACATTATTGAAAATCTCTTCAGTAAAGGCAAGAAAACTCCTGAACCGCAAAAACCACTTAAATTCCACGAACATCCAAAAGAAAAAATCATTGTGACAGCAAGATCATTTGAAGAGGTGATGACAGATCTTAGGCTTCCCGACTCATACTTTACTCCAAATCAAAAGGTGCTATCCGTAGGTGAAGGCTTGTCTTCATTTGCTAGTACACTAAAAGAAAAAGGAGTGAGTTGTGTTGCCGTCGATCAGATTTATGCCTTAGGAAGCAGATTGCTTGACTCACAAACAATGGCAGAAGCCGAAGACGAGTTAAATCTGTCTAGTCAAAAACCGATTCATGTTGCACAAATGGATATTGATAATCGCCAAGGTGACTTAGTAATTAGGGAAAGAAGACCCGATATTGATCAAATGGTTGCTGCAGACGCTGCCGCATTACCATTTCCCAACGAATGTTTTGATGTTGTTGTCGCCGAGTATCTTACCCTATACGTCGACCTAGAAAAAACAATTCCGGAATTAATTAGGGTTTTAAAACCTGGAGGCGAAATAAGACTGGGTGGCGTGGGCTTAGGTTTACTTATTAATCAAAAAATTATTGACGATAAATTTAATGTTGAAGGCAGAAACGTCTCCCCAGCACTCAAAATGGACGAAGCCTTCCAGTGGCTAGGTCAGCAAGATAATATATTTGTCTGGGCAATATTAGATGGGATTCCAGATAATAGAAAATATAGTACTAATATTAATGCCATCCTACTAGACAAGTTCGGAGAACCCTCCTACATTGCTGGGACTCTAATCATCAAAAAAAATTCACCTGTTCAACCCGTGGTGGGCAGAATGGATAATATTGAAAATTTGAAAGGCAAATACTGCTATAAAAATCATATATTTGGTGGTCTTTATCCCACCGATTATCCACTGCTAGGGCAAACAGTGGCCTTGAATATGGGTGTCAAAGAAACCACTATCGAAAAAGGATTTCTCCAAAAAAGTAAGAAAATAACTCATATTAAAAAAGAGGGATTCTTTGTCGAAAGTCTAATGAATATTTGTTATAAACATATGAGTGAAATTAGAGAAAAGTTATCTCAGACTGGAAAAATCTAAATTCTTTAAAAATTACCTGACATTGCCTTGACACATCGGTCGATATTTGCCATACTAAACTAATGCCCAACGATGATCTTGGAACTTTCCCCATGCCACCTCAAACACCAGTAACACCCACAGATACTGTTTCTACAGATATTGCAACACCATTACCTCAAGAACCTAAACCACAACAAATCATTTCCCCCTCTTTTTCAAATACACCTCTTGCCACTCCTCCTATTATTCCCGAGTCAACTTTGTCCCCAAATCTTCAAACAGCCCCTTTTGAAGAAACTCCTGATGAAATTCCTTCATTTGCCACACAGTCATCCCCCAATCTGATTTCCGAACAAGAAAAATTGGTTGAAGCAAATGAAAATTTAATTATTAAACAAACCACTCCGGAAATAATTACTGCTCCGGAACCGGAACCCAAACCGATACCTGTCTCTCCAACACCAGCAACTCTCCCACCCAAAAGCGGAAGCCATGTTGCTCCTATTATTATTGTTGTTCTACTTGTTATTGCCGGTCTAGGTTTGGCCTCTGCGGCCTTTTTGTCCGCCCAAACCAATAAATTAAAAACTCAGCTTACTGAAATCACTCAAACACTAGAAAAACAAGAGACCACCCTTACTCCCACGCCATCACAAACCGTTTTTGAAATTCCTACACCGACAAATGTTCCAAACGCTACCGAAAGTGCACTAGCCACTCCTTCTGCTACCCCTACGATGTCCCTAATTAACTCACTTCAGCCTTTGGCCAATGCTTCTTCTGCTCTACAAAATGCCATCAAACATTCTCCAAATGCACAATTGATTCTCATCAAAGTCGACAACGCCATGGATCCAAACACTTCCGTTACCAAGTATTTTTTCCGCGAATCACTTAGTACCAAAAAATATTTTTACGTTGCCGTTACCAACAAAGGTATTCCTGAAATAATTGACAAACAAATCTACGTCACCCCCGACGACAATATTCCG
The DNA here is from genome assembly GCA_903884375.1 of Candidatus Collierbacteria bacterium. Taxonomy (GTDB): domain Bacteria; phylum Patescibacteriota; class Microgenomatia; order UBA1400; family MFAQ01; genus UBA2277. The sequence continues at coordinate 24,184 of CAISER010000021.1, forward strand.
TCTCTTAATGATACTGTTTTAACCAATAAAATGGGTCTTGATCTTGATGAAATTTTAAAATTTACCTATACCCAATGTGCCAATCAAGTTTTGTGTTCATCTGCTCCGGTAAAAGCACAATACATTAAAACCGGCTCCGGAATAATTTGGCAGATATCACTTTACACCAAAGGATTAACATCCACACCCCTGCTAATACAAATCGACTCTCAAACCAAGGCGGTTCTCTACAAATCCCCTGAGTTTGCCAATAAGTAAATTTACTTTGTAGTGTCTCTGTGATATATTTCCACAAAAGTACTTTTATTAAAAAAGGAGAGTCTATGGTAACAATAGAGATTCAGTGTCTAGACTGTCAAGGAACAGGAATATATCATGGCTTTGCCGAACCGGTAGGTGTCGGTGTTATCTGTCTCGAGTGTAATGGGAAAGGAGGCATAAAAATATCCTACACTCCTTTTACCGGAAGAATTATTCGAGATGATATCCATACCGTCTACCGATCACGAGGAAATTTTATCCCTACAGGAATCGGACCAATCGGAAATTCAATCACCTATCAGGATTTTCTTAAAGGAAAAAAACCGAAATAAATATCGAAACCGGACCAAAAAAGGTCCGGTTTTTTAGTGCCAAGGACAAGATTCGAACTTGTGTAGGCTTTCGCCGCGGGTTTTACAGACCCGAGTATTTGACCGCTCTACCACCTTGGCATATACATATTTTACAAGGAGCCGTTGTTGAGACTCGAACTCAATACCTTTCCCTTACCAAGGGAATGCTCTGCCAGGTGAGCTACAACGGCGAACAAACCAACATCATATTTTACCCCATATTCAAGCTTAATAACAATGTTATTAGCAATATAGTAGGAATCACATTCTGAATACTTCAATAATAATTATTGAAGAAAAAATAAGTAAGAGTTCTTATTTCATACCCAATTTTCCAACTGGTTCCGTTTTTCGAATCTCAAAGTACATGTCAAAATAAAATCTCTCCACAAGGGAGAGATTTGATTTAGAGCCACCTCTGAGATTCGAACTCAGGACATCCTGTTTACAAAACAGGTGCTCTAACCAACTGAGCTAAGGTGGCAACATCAATATTTTACCATTAATAGCCTCAAATAACCTAAATTTTTCCTCCTCATTTCACCAAACACACCAAGCCTTTCTCCCTTGTTTTTTCCGCTATCGCGTACAAAGAAATAATAGATACCGATCTAGTTTTCCTTATTTAATATATGTCTTTACTTTATCCATCAACTCCTGTATCGAAATATTTGCTTTCACAAAATACTCCTCTGCTCCCAAGTCCTTAGCGCGTTTGATATCCGAGTCCTGTCCCAAGTTTGACATCACCACCACTTTGATAGTCTTGGTAGCAGGATCGCTCTTAATCTTCTCAAGTGCAGTAAAACCATCCATCTCGGGCATTATTAAATCCATGAGTATCAAGTCGGGTTTGAGTTCTCCTGCCTTTTTAACTGCCTCCAGACCGTTGATTGCTATCACCACACCATAACCTTCTTTGGTTAGTTTATTTTGGTACACACTGGCATAAAGTGCATCATCTTCAGCCACTAAAATTATTTTTTGTTTATCCATTTATTTTTTTGCTATTAATTTATTAACAGGAAGCGCAATTGTTATTGTTGTTCCCTTACCTTCTTCACTCTCCAAAGTTATCATACCACCCCACCCATCCACAAACTTTTTTACCACATAAAGTCCCAAGCCAGAACCTTCTGTTTCGCTTTTTACTGCATTTGAGGCACGGAAAAACTTTCCAAACACATAATGAATATCCTTTTGGGGTATTCCCACACCGCTATCTTTAACGCTTAGCACCATTCTTTCTTCAATCTTTTTCAAAGAAACAGCGACATTCCCTCCATCTTTGTTGTATTTCACCGCATTGGATATCAAATTCATCGCTACTTCCCTAAACCGTTTGGCATCAATCACGATCATTGGTATTTTCTCCAAGTCCAGTTCAATTTTTATTTTTCTTTCAATCACCTCAAAATTTAATTCGGCTATGACATCTTTAATAATCTGCACCGGATCTGTCTTAACCGGATCATCCATTACCTTACCTTGATCAATCCGGTTAACATTTAATAAATCATTTACCAACTCAATCATTCTGAGATTACCTTTGTGAATATCTGTGGCGATTTTTTCTGCTTCAGCCGATAACTTTCCGGCATCTCCGCCTAAAAGCATCTCCAAATTCCATCTCATACTTCCAAGTGGAGTACGAAGTTGATGGGAGGTCACAGACATAAAATCATCTTTGCTTTTTTCCAGTTCTCTTTCCCGAGTATTATCCCTAAAAACAACCACGCATCCGTATATTTTTCCACTAACATCTTTAATCGGAGCCGCACTGTCAAGTACTGGCGTTATTGTTCCATTTTTATGCACAATAACAGAATGGTTTTGTAAACTCTGTGGGTTTCCAGAATCAAAAACACTTTTTACAAGATCCGGATACGGCTTTTCTATATCATTTTCATATTTAAATCTCAAAACATCAAAGTACTTCTTATCCAGCGCCTCAAACAAAGAATGGCCGCTCATATCCTGAGCCGCTTTATTCATCATCGTTATTTTTCCGTCTTTATCCGTTACAAAAACCCCGTCTCCAATTGACGCCAAAATGGTCTCAATTCTGTTTTTTTGGTTAGAAATACGCTCCTTTTCCTCACTCAAATCTTCCATTACATTTAAAACTGCTTTTTTTGTATTTTCTAAATCCTTGTTTTTACCCTCGATTGATAGCAATGTTTTTTCCAGTTCCGCTGTTTTCTCAGCCACCTTAGTTTCCAAACCATTGTTTAGTTCTTTTAGTTTTGCCACCATTTCTCGGATACTGTTTCCCACTGACTCCATTTCGTCTCCTGTTTTTACTATTACTTCCTCATCCAAGTTTCCTTCAGATACACTTTTGGCGTATTTATTTATCAATCTTATTGGCCTTAATAACCAAACAATCAATAAAATGATAATTCCACTACTTACCAATACCGAACCTAATAATATACTTACCGTTGACGTGACTATCGACCTAATATTTTCCGCTATTTCATCCAGATCTTCTTCTTCCACCAGAAAGAATGGATAATCGCCAATTTTTGAAAGTCCAAAAAGTTCATTCTTGTTTTCAGCTTCATCTTTTTCACTTCCCACATAAAACTCCTCTCCTTTTTCTACCAATTTTTGTAAATTTGCATACTGCATACCAAACATTTCGATATTTGAATAGCTCTTACCCTCTATCACTCTTTTTTTAAGTTGATCGCTCATTTCTCCCAAGCTTTTATACAAGGTATCCGGTTTGTTGCTATAAAACACCACTCCGTTTTTATCAACCAAGAAAAAATATCCTACCCTACTCAAATAACTTTCATTAAGCGAGGTAATTATTCTCTGGGGAACTAACTTAACCACTACTACTCCCACCACTTTTTTCCCTTTATTAATCGGTACTCCATAATAAATACCAAACTCTTTGGTGGTTACTCCAATTGCTGACTCCACAACTGGCACTCCTGACAAAGGGGTCATAAAATAATTTCGGAAACCGTAATTATTTCCTAAAAATCTTAAATCCCTTGACAATATCGTCTTTCCGTCTGTATCCAGTAGATAAATATTGACTATTTCCGGATTAATGGGAAAGTTTTTTATCTCGGCAAGAATTTTATTACTCTCTTTTCTTTCCCCATCCTCCATAAAAGCAATCACACTTGACGATGAAGCTACCTGAAAAGCCACTCGTTGCCCTGTATCCAAAAGCATTTTTATTTCCCGTGTTTTTTCGTGTAAAGAGGTAACCAAATCTTTCTCACTATTTCGCAGAAACATCCTATTCATGTTTCTTGCCATCCAAAATGCCGAAAATCCTATCGATAGAGCCATTAAAACCAATATTGTTGTAGAAATTTTAGAAACAATAGGAAATCTAATTCTGCGGCTATTATCAGTCTCCATTTTAATTTGAAATCTGTTTTTTTAAACTTTCAATTTCTTTTTTAAGTTCCATCATTTTTATCTCCCTGTCCACCATCAATCTATTCATTGTTTCTAGTTCGTTCAAAGTCTCCATTTTTGACTCCTCATTTTTCTTTCGGCTGGTAATATCGCGCATAACTCCTACTCCAAACCATTTTCCATTCAGCGTTGTAGCTGACACCGTCAACTCAATGATAAAAATCTCTCCGTTTCTTTTTTTTACCGGAAGTTCAATAATTTTTCCCAATAATGGGCTTTTTCCAGTCTCAAAAAAAATATTTAAATTTCCCCTTTTATTTCGATGTTCCTCATTTACGGTAATTAACTGATGTAAATCCTTTCCAAGTACTTCCTTTTCGTTATATCCAAACATCTTTTCTGCACTCAAATTCCATGAGGTTATTTTCCCTTGATTGTCCATCATCACGATAGCGTCTTGACTACAGGATACAATTGCTTGGTATTTTGCCTCACTCTCGCTAACCAAATTTTCAGCTTTGTAACTTATTGTAATATCTTCAAATACGGTAGCGAACTCATCTTCTCCGCTTTTAAAGGCATAAACCCGAAAGACTCTACCCAACGGCTTTGCTTCTTTCTCAAATGAAATTGATTTGCCTGTTTTTACCACATCTCCATATATTTCATACCATTCTTTTTCCAAACCAGGCATGGTTTTCGACGTTGGATTTCCAATTACTTTTTTTCTTGATATTCCGGTTAACTTTTCATAAGCTTCGTTTACCTCAAGATAAATAATATCTACTGCCTCTTTATTCTTGTTCCACACAATCCTATGGACGGCAAATCCAATCGACATTTTCTCAAATAAATTTTTCCAATCTATTTCAATCCTTCCGAAGGCAGACTTCATATATATTAAGAATACCATTACTGTGCTAAAATATCAGTTGCTTCTTATCAATTTATCTAAGACTAAAACATGGCTAAAAAAGGACCAAGACAACACATGGGACTAAAATGTTCCAAATGTGGACATTTCAACTATATTTCCGAAAGAAATAAAACCAACACCCCCGAAAAACTCGTACTGAGCAAGTATTGCCGCACCTGCAGAGAACACACCGAACACAAGGAAGTCTCAAAATTAAAGTAGGTAAAAATCACTTCCAGTCCAGCTACTGCTGGGAAAAGAGGTGTCTAAACTAAAGTAAGACACCGATATCCTTGGTACTCGCAAGGACAAGGAAGTAAGTAAACTAAAGTAGGAAAACTTAAGCAATATTTCCTCTCCAAAATCCATTTGGAGGATTTTTGTATCACAATACAATATATGCTATTATGGTTATATAACCGCATATGTTATATCCATTAGTCTTCAAAGAAAAAGCTATCATTCTAAGAAATCAAGGCTATTCAATCAAAGAAATCGCCAAAACATTGAATATCCCTGTTTCAACTTCTTCAACATGGGTATCCAAGGTCAAACTCAGTTCTGATAACAAAAAATTACTTGCTCAAAAAAAAATCCTCGGACAGATGAAGTCATCAGTTGTCATCAAAGAAAAAACGCGTCAGAGAAAAATCGTCTCAGATGTCGAAGCTATCCAGTTGGTAAAAAAAATCAAATCTAATCGCAATTTAGATGCACTTCTATGTTCAATTCTTTATTGGGCCGAAGGATCAAAGAACTGTAGCAACGTCGGCTTTACAAACTCAGACCCAAAGATGATTTCCACTTTCCTAAAGCTATTTCGCTCTGCCTTCGATTTGGATGAATCGAAGTTTCATTGTCTAATTCATGTTCACGAATACCATAATGACCAGGAAGAAAAACAATTCTGGTCAAAATTAACTAATATTCCCCAAAACCAGTTCTTCAGAAGCTATCACAAACCTCATACCGGTAAAAGAAAGAAACCAAACTACCACGGTACAATCAGCGTTCGTTATTATGACGCTAAGATTGCCGTTAAGATCAACTCAATCTATAATATGTATGTTCAATCAATAGGGGTGTGATGAAATGGTATCATGGAGCTCTCCAAAAGCTCTCTTTCAGGTTCGAGTCCTGACACCCCTGCAATAAAAATCTCTCGCTTGTCGGGAGATTTTTATTGCAACATGAGGAATCGAAAGGCGGAGACAAGCTCGTAACGATCTTGTCGAGCCGGGGTCGACGAATTTATCAGCAGATAAATATCGGTGACCGAGTCATTCCACTCCTGCATAAATAAAAGGTTCCCCTTTATGGGGAACATTTTGTTTTATAGATATATGGAGGAATCGGATGACACAGCCGTGGCTGACGGCGAGTCGGGTCCGAAAGAATCGTCAGCGGTCAATTATAAAGAAACTCATTCTGCTACCACAAAAGATTCTTCTAATATTTCAAGGATTCAGTTAATTATGACTTTCTCAAAATTTTCATAATAATCCTCTATTATCCGGACTGCTTTTCCTTTATCTTTGATCATCCCAATCGCCTCCATCACCTCAATCGCATCCTCAGGTCTATCATAAATATCCACAATGTCCTCAACTCTGTCCGGTTTTTGGCCAAAATATTTAATTAATCGCCGGTGCCATTTAGAAATTGCTTCGGGACTTATCCCAAAGTGTATCTCTTTATCAAGAACCATATCAAAATAACTAATAATTTCACCCCAATTTTTAACTTTTTCATAAAGTACTACATCCTCAAGAATCTTCACGGCACTATGGGCATGGTCGAAATCAGACGGAAAAAATGATAACAAAGTACTCTCCTTCATAAATCTTCTATTCATATCGTTATCGACAATCGAGTGAAGTTTCAAACCAGCAGTAAATGAATCTTCATTTTTCAAATCGGTAAATTTATAACCCTCAAAATGAGTTTTTTCTCTCTCGACCACCCCCAGATATCTGATATCCGGGAAACAGGTTCCCACCACAAACTCCCTTTTATCCATATCTGTGAAATATTTCTCAAACACTTTCTCCGCCAATACAATATGAGTAATTAATGCCGACATAACTTACTTCTCCATCTCAGCTATCATCATTTCTAACATTTTTATATCCTCAATACACCCATCACAGTCCTTGCAGTTTTTGACTAATGCCAAAATACTCTCCAATGTTTTTTTGCTCATCGTCTCCAATTCTTCCTCATCAAAAATATCAATTTTATCTTCACATTCAACACTCATTAAAAAATCATAACAGAATACAAAACAGATTCAACTATCAAATTTATAGCTCTGTCATCCCTAGTTCCACCGGGAAACTTACATTCTTGGGCAGAATCAAAAAAAATGTCCTACACTCGTCAATTACCTCTTTTTTACCGGTCCAATGATCTACTCTTGTATCTTGATCCCACCAACGATTGCTGAATTCTTGCAAACGTATAAAGCGATCCTTTTCCGCATAATGACCATACGGGTCAGCCAAGCGAACATAGTTTTCGTTTGTATCCACATCAACCACCACACAGTAATGTCCGTGTTCGCCGTCATTACTTTCGTATGAATATCCTGCGTCTGCCAAAGCCTCCTCACTAACTCCCAAATAACCCGATTTATCATACTCGTCTGCAATCTCAAATATTCCTTGCCAATCTACGCCAACTGGATAATTGTACTCACGCACTATTTTCTTAAGCTCTGAAATCGATCCAAATCTTTTTACCCAAAAACTCATCTCCGGTACCAATGTTTTTATCGCTTTAGCCATGTCGGCAAGAGACATACCATGTTTTTCAACCGTTGCTTGAGCTCCTGCTGCAGCTACAATGGCATCCTGATGAAATTCGATTCCATAGTGAGACAATAACATTTGAATCGTAGCTGGACCGCAGTGACTTTCCGTTAATTGTCGAACTCGAGAAATAGAAGAAAACGTTATATTGTCGAATCTGTCATGCATATCCGTATTCTATCAAACCTTTTCCGATATTTGCTAATCAAAAATACAATCTATATCAGACTATATCATTCTGGCATACTTGGAAAGCAAACTGGCCAATACCTCGTCGAAACTAACTCCATGTAAAGCCAGTACTTCGGTAAACGGCAGACCCATATCCGGTCCAAAAGCCGTATTGGGATTGCTGTCAGTGAAATAAGGAATATTTGTTTCCTGATCAACTCGCACATCAAACTTCGCATAATCCTTATGCTGCAGCCCTCGAAAAGCTCGAATCGCCAATTGCGAAACCTTACTGGCCAAAGGTTCTTCAACTGCCTTATAGGTATAGGCTTTTAAGTCGTCATATGACTCAAAACTGGTAAAGTAATGTTTCCCATCAGCCTTTTTTCGAAACACTTTTTGACCCATAAAGACACTTTTTCTTGATCCATCATCAAAAACCACTACCGTTATCTCTGCTCCATCCACAAACTGTTCCACGATTACCGGGATTTTGTAGGTACTTACCATCTTATTTACCTTTCTCTGAGCCTCTTGAATTGTCTCCTTAACCGCTTTATTGTCGATTCCTACACTTCCGCCACTCTCGTTTAATTTAACGATTAAAGGCAATCCTAAGTCCCCTTGAACAGCCGTCTTTGAACGTCGAATAAACTGGAATGCGGGTGTTGGGATACCATAGGCCATCAGAAGTCTTTTGGTCAGGTTGCGGTTATTTCCAATCACTAAACCTTCCATCCCCGCACCTGTATAAGGAAGATTAGAAAGCTCCAAGGCTGCCGGAACGGAAGTCTGCAGTCGGTCTTTTCCTTTTAAGGTATCCACCAAATTCAAAACCAACGAGG
>CAISER010000022.1 GCA_903884375.1 Candidatus Collierbacteria bacterium
AAACCAAAAAACCAAAATAAACCAAAAACTGCCAATAATTGTATTAACAAAGGCCAGTACTTGAACTGAATTTTCTTTTGTTTTATTGACTCAATCAAAGCAAATAATCCATATGCTCCCAATAGTAATATCGCCGGACTCTTAGTCAGTTGTGCCAGTATTCCAAACAATCCTGCCATCCAGAACTTTTCTTTTCGGAAATAAAAGATACTGGCAATGATAAAAAGTAAAAACCAAGGCTCAGGTGAGCCAACGCTTCGTAAGGCAACCCAACGAGCCGGAAGAATCAAGAAAACCAAACATAACCACAAAGGATTTTTACTCAGTCCAAACTCCTTTATATATTTGTAAAGCATCAAGAAGCACAACACGCTTCCAAGGAGGGTGGCCAAAAGCATAGCACTCGGCCCTTTTGTGACACTATCAAACACCGCTATTATCGCCGGGTACAGCGGAAAATGAGCCGGATAATACTCCACCGGCAAAGGAGTGGAAAAATTAAGCCTGATTGCCTCAATGTTGTACCAAGTTTTTTCCACAATTAAATAGTTTGGTCCGTCAAAATTTTGCCATAAAATCTTTGTTCCTTCGGAAAAATCCATACCCCAACCGGGAAGTTGAATTTTTGCTACAAAAGGCAACCAAGCAATCAAAGAAAAAAGAATAACGGCGATAGCTAATTTAAGGCGTTTCATCTACCTCTTAGTATATACTTGTGAGTATGACGAGACAAATAGAAAAAATGTCCGTGTTTTTGCCGGCTTACAACGAGGAGGCAAACCTAGAACGGACAGTCAAAAATGTAATCGAAAATCTCCGCAAAAATGTGTCTTTTTGGGAAATTGTCATTGTTGATGATGGTTCAAAAGACAAAACAGGCAAAATCGCCGATAATCTAGCCAAAACTAATAAAAACATCAAAGTTATTCATCATTCTCCAAATAGGGGATATGGAGCTGCCTTCAAAAGTGGTCTCTACGGTTGTAAATATCCTTGGATTTCTTTCATCGACTCCGACGGTCAGTTTAACTTTAAAGAAATTACTCGTTTTATAAAAACCCAAGAAGAAACTAAAGCTGAGTTGGTCATAGGATTCTATCTAGGTCGAAAGGTACACTTCACCAGAAAGCTAAACTCCAAAGTTTGGCAGTTTATTGTCTTTTTACTTTTCGGGTTAAACGTTCGTGATATCGACTGTGGTTTCAAGCTCATCTCCAAAAAAGTTGTTGACACGATTCCTCACCTCGAAAGTGAAAGGGGAGCTTTCATCAGTTCCGAGTTTTTAATCAAGGCAAAAAAGGCCGGATTCAAAATCGTTGAAATTGGCGTTCAACATTATCCCCGTAAATTTGGTGAAGCCACCGGTGCCAAGTTAAACGTCATTGTTCAAAGTTTTATCGACTTATTTAAACTTTGGTTAAAGAAAGCATGATCAACTGGATCAAAAAAAATAAACTGGAGTTTTTCCTTCTTGCGGGAATTTTAGTTATCGCGCTCTTTCTTCGTTTGTACCGCATCGGTGAATTCATGACTTTTTTAGGAGATGAAGGTCGAGATGTACGCATTGTTCGCGATCTTATCACTAAGGGCAACTTGGTTTTTATCGGCCCCCAAACCAGCATCGGCAATATGTATCTTGGACCACTTTACTATTACATGATGGCTCCGGCACTTTTTCTTTCAAATCTAAACCCCGTCGGTCCGGCTATCATGGTTGCTCTTCTTGGTGTACTTACTGTTTGGTTTACTTGGTATGTTGG
>CAISER010000023.1 GCA_903884375.1 Candidatus Collierbacteria bacterium
ATTCGCACCGTTTAAAGATAAACCTTTGGTGTTTATTTAAAGAATAATCGTAGCTTGCTTCCCGAAGGGTACGCAGATAAACTCAGATAAACGCGGATAAATACGGATGATTATCTCAATACTGTAGCCAAATTACGAGGGTTCAACGGCTGTAGGAGCATTGTGAACACGACCAAGAGAGGTAAGCTTGGCAAAAATCTGGGCTAATAAAATAGGCTCTGGTTGTTCGGGAAGCATTTTTAACATTTCACGAACATAGTTGAAACCACGGTAGTAAGTCTTGAGATCAATAATGCCAGAGCCAGGATTATTCTCACGAAACTGGCCTAGAAGATGATGGGATAAATTGACCATGAAAAAAGAAAGGTTAGCAGCATTAGTCACAGCTATTTGGCCGAGGTTCATAAAATCTTCCAAACCCCAAAACTGCTTGGCATCCCGAAAATTAAATTCGATTTGGAAACGTAGTTTGTAATAGTCGATAATTTTGTCATAGGATAAAGTTAAATCACTGGAAAAGAGAATTACGTGACTGCGTGCATTAGTTTTCAGATTGGTTTTCACCAAAATCACTACATTTAGGGGCTGGGAAAATTCTTTGTGCAGTAAGGTAGCTTGATAAGTATCGGTTTGGATATCTTCCTCAATAATACTTTGACGCAAATATTCATGAGAAATATTTCGACAGTTAAGCTTATCCCCATATTTACGACGAGAGTGATGATTGGGGGCAGAATGTTGGTAAGGGATATACAGTGCTGAATCATGGCGTAACTTGGAAATTATGTGCAAACTAGCCTGTCTCGCCATCTGTAAAGCATTATTGTTTCCAAAATGACCGTCTAAGAGTAAATACGTGAGAGGAAGAAAGTTCGCTATTAACTTGACTAACTCATCAATCATTTTCTTGATTCGTAGTAATTCGGACGTAAAAATTACCTCTTTTTTATTTTTGTTCTTACTTCCTTTTGGTCTTCCCCGTCCCCGTTTTTCTTGAGATTTTACTTCTGGGCTTGGTGATACATTATTTTTTTCTACATCGCTCTTAATTACCTGTTCTATTTGAATCGGAAATGAGTGTCTTTTTTCCACACTTACTAATGATAATGCAAAGAAAGATAGTCCTGGGACTGGTTTACTGAATAGACTTGAAAAGAACCTATCTAATCCATGAGTTTTTTTGCCCGCTTTCGTTATCACCACTTCGTCTCCTGCCAGTAAATAAACATCATTTGCTGAGAACAAATGCTGACGAAAAAATACCCAAAACACTTTTGCCCAGGGGATGACCGTGTGAAAGAATCTGCTTACTGTTCGATAGCTACCACCAGTTCCTGCCCAACGGGAGATTCCCAACATTGTGACTCGTCCGCTCATCGCTAACATGGCCATGATGATACGACTCAACTGCCGCATCGTCGTCACTTTGATTTCTGGTACTAGACATTGCAATAGTGTTAGGATGTCAAACATGGGCTGTCTGTGGCTTTTGAGTTGTTTTTTTGAAGACTATAACTTTACTACATTCAGCCCTCTCTCTTCACACCCTTTTTTTGGCTAAGGTATTGATAGTATTCAACTGCTTTCTGGTTGAACCCTAATAAATTATAAGCACGACCCAGGACTAGGTTTAATACAGCTTCCTGTTCTTTATTTCCCAACTTTTGC
>CAISER010000024.1 GCA_903884375.1 Candidatus Collierbacteria bacterium
GAACGTACTCTGGGGTACAAGTAAGACAAGTTGATGAATACAATATCTTTTATAAAGATGCTTCTGTGGCCTTTACGGAATTGGTTTTGAAAAGTGATAGTTTTAAACCAATTAAAACTTTTAAAGATTTACCAGTTGATTCGTTGGCAGCGATAACCGCGTCAATGGCTAAGTTTGGAGATAACGAAGCGGCGGCAATTCAAATAATAATATCTCCGACGGAGTCTTCTTGGAGTAAATCAGGCGAGGGTTATGTGTCCAAATTAAAAAAAGATGAGGCGAATCCCGAGAAAGCCAAGTTTAAAATGAATCCTCAAGAAATGGAGGCGATAACCAATAAATGCAGTAAGGTTGGATTTTTGACCAGTGTAAGAATGATTAGTGTAGCACCAAATGAAGGAATGGCCAAAGCAAATTTATCTAATTTGAAAGGAACTTTTTCTCAGTTTGCCGGAAGTCAGAATAGCTTTTCGAGCAGAAAAATCCGTATGAAACAAATGTTTATGATGGATTTTCTTTATCGATACCAAAATATGTGGGGCAACAACTCGGTGCTATCTACCGATGAATTGTCGACAATTTGGCATTTACCGAATAAAACGATTGATACACCGCATATTTATTGGTTGACAGCTAAAGTGGCGCCGGCGACAGGAGGATTCCCCGATAACGGTTTGTGGCTTGGACGATCAATTTACAGAGGACAGGAACGAAATATTTATATGGGAGATGCCGATAGAATGCGTCATATGTACGTAATTGGAAGAACCGGAACGGGAAAAACGGAACTGTTGAAATCGATGATTATTCAAGATATGAGAGCCGGAAGAGGTTTGTGTTTTCTTGAACCTCATGGCGAAGGAATTGAAGAGTTGATGGAACTAGTACCACCCGAGAGGGCCGAGGATGTAATTTTCTTTGATCCAACGGATGATGAAAGACCAATAGGATTTAATCTTTTGGAAGTGAGGAATTATGACGAGATGTATCAAGTGGCTTCTTCGATTATTAATTTGATGTATAAACTTTACGACCCACACCGAACAGGAATGGTGGGGGCGAGATTTGAACACGCAGTTAGAAACGCCATGCTAACAGTAGCAATGGTTCCCGGTGCAACTTTTGTGGAAGTAAATAGGGCTTTAACTGATCAAAAATATGTTCAAGAAATACTACCTTTAGTAAAAGATCCAATTGTTAAACGATACTGGACAGATCAAATAGCACAAACGGCAGATTTTCATAAAAGTGAAACCTTGGACTATATCGCTTCAAAGTTTGGTAGGTTTGTTACCAACAAAAGAATTCGAAATATTATTGGTCAGTCGAAGAGCACATTGAATTTCCGTGAGGCAATGGATACCGGAAAAATTGTGTTTTTGAAATTAGCTAAAGGATTATTAGGAGAGGAGGATTCAAGTTTCTTGGGCATGATTTTAATCCCTAAATTATTGGCGGCGGCATTATCACGACAAGATATGCCCAAAGAACAAAGAAGACCATTTAATCTCTATGTCGATGAATTCCAAAATTTTGCTACCCCTGACTTTGCTCAGATGCTTTCTGAAGTGCGTAAATATGGCATGTCTTTGACTCTTGCTAATCAATTTGTGAGCCAGGTGGATGAACAAGTAAGAGATGCAATTTTTGGAAACGTGGGTACATTGATGTCTTATCGGGTGGGTATGCAGGACGCGGCAATTTTAGCAAAAGAGTTTGAACCAACTTTTAATGAAACCGATTTAACTAACGTCCCTGCTCGTGTTGTTTATGCAAAAACAATTGTGAATGAGACCCCCGTGCCTCCATTTTCGATGAATGTTGAGAGGGACTTGAAAGCTGAAAAAGCTCAAGGAAGTCCTGAAGTTTCGAGAATGATTAAGGAACTTTCAAGGCTTAAATTTGGAAGGGATGAGATGGAAGTAAACGAAGAAATTGAAAAAAGAAGTAATTTGTAGTTGAGTTTGATAAAATACTCATGATTGGGCCGATAGCTCAGCTGGTTAGAGCGCGAAGCTTATACCTTCGATGTCCCAGGTCCGAATCCTGGTCGGCCCACCAATGAAGATTAAAAGTAAAAAAAATAAAACGAAGAACGATAAAATTCTTAGATTGGCACAGCCAGACGAGGAGTTAAACGATATGGCCTCGAATACTCCTTGGTCGCAAGAAATGGTTATTACCGGCAACATGAATTTGGGAAAAAGTGGAAACCCGGTGACGATATATATTGAAGATGAAGTAACAGGGGAACAGTTAGAGGTTTCCGGTGTTAAAAATGCTTTTTTAATTGTGGAAGATACCAGAAAATCAACTTCCGGTTGGTTGGCCTTAGCGGTTGGATCGATGGAAAAGATGGGGGAAGTGCTTGGCTTCTTATCACAGACAACATTACAGGCATTAAAAAAGCTAGTCAATAAAGACTAGCTTCTTTAATTAATTAAAGTGACGTTTTAGAGGTCGATAAGTTTGGGCTTATCCTTAGCAGGTTTTTCGGAAATGAATTCAAGATATTTTTCGGTAGTGGAAAGTCTCTTGTGACCAACAAGTTTACTAATATAAACGAGAGGACTGCCTGAAGTAAGCTGTTGGGCAATAAAAGTATGTCTTAGGTCGTTAACCTTAGCGTTTTCGATTCCAGCCATGTGGAAATACCTGTCAAGGTTTGAACGAATATTTCTAATGAGAAAGGCGTTGCCTGTTTTGGTAATAAAGACATAAGTGTTTCCACTTTTTGGGCGGGTTTCCATGTAACGAGCAAGTGATTCTTTAACCGGTTGGTTTAGAGGAATTATACGTTCCGGGTGGGATTCATAGGCACGAATGGTGATTTGATTGCTTGAAAGATCCAGATCACCAATTTTAAGGTTGGCAAGTTCGGAAATACGCATACCTGTTTGAAGTAAAAGCTCAACAATGGCAGCCATACGAAGATCTTCACGACAAGCATCTCGAAGAGCACGGTATTCAATTTTATTTAAGATTCGAGGAGGTTTAATGTCGTATTTGGGGTGAGTGACGTTGGTGCTTGGGTTTTCAGAGATAGTCCCATTGGCTAGAATGTAGGAGAAAAAAGACTTTATGGAGTTAATTTTACGAGAGATAGACTTGGTGGTATAGTTTTGAGCAGAAAGACTATCCTTGAAGGCGTCGATATCTTCTTTTGTAACCTCAGAGAGGTTGTTTTTATTAGATTTTGCTACAAAATTGGCCAATTGCTCAATGTCTTTTGAGTAGGCTAAGATAGTAGCAGAAGCTCTGCCTTGAGAAGCCAAGTGGCTTTTAAAAGCAATCACAGCTTGTTTGATGTTTTGATCAACTTGTTCCATAATTAGTTACGGTAATATTTATGGCACTTATTATAACACTCTAGGTTTCAACAATGCAATCATTAAATCGGGATAATCGACATAAAGATAAAAAAGATTGGATAAGGGGCATTATTTTAGTTATTGCCTGGATTCTTATTATTTCCTTGGCAAAAGACCTTTGGCAGGTTAAAAGAGGTTTTTCACGAATTGAAGAAGCTAAAAGCCGTTTAATAATAGAAGAAGAAAAAAATCAAATGTTAAAGGATAAACTTGAAATGGTAATGACTGAGGAATACAAAGAGAAAATTATTAGAGAACAGTTAAATATGCAGAAAATAGACGAGGTTGTAGCTGTATTACCCAAAGGAAATATGTTGGGTACAAAAGAGGCGGGGGAAGAACAAAAAGAGGAAGAAAATTGGGAAAAATGGTGGGCAATTGTTAGATAACCTACTGAACATAGACAAGTGTTGCGGGTCTGGGGTCACGCTCCCCAGTTAAGCGAGATTATGCACTGTTTCTCTGGTTACCCAGAGTGTCGGACTATGTCATCATCCTAATAAAATTAGGAGCTCGGCGTTTAGTCTCTACGGGGTCATCCGCCTAAGGCGGAGACTTCCCTCGGCGTTGTCCTTTTCTAGGATTTCACCGATATAGCCAAGTTCTATTCAACGATTACTCATTGAACGGCCCATTTGAGCCTCGCAAGATACTCACCTTCCACCCGCAAATAAGAGCTTACTCGAATTTTTCTGATAACTTTCGTTATCAAAATAAAATTCTTGCGTTTCCTCTTATATTCGCCCATAACCTTCGTTATGATGCTCGAATATTAACGAACATGGGTATTTTAGCACGAACGAGCACGTTTGACAATTCGGGTAATGTATGGGTACTATTATCTTATCAGGAGTGGAGAGAGCTTATGTTGATGATAAAATATAGTGGTTGGATTGAGGCAAGGTAGCTCAAATGGTTAGAGCGGCGGATTCATAAACCGCAGGTAGTGGGTTCGATCCCCACCCTTGCTACTTTAGCAGACAATGAATTTATATGAAAAAAAGAATATTGACGGGAGATAGGCCAAGCGGAAGATTGCACTTGGGTCATTTTGTTGGTTCGTTGGCTAATCGAGTTAAGCTACAAGAGGAATACGAGCAATTTATATTAATTGCTGATGTACAGGCATTAACCGATAATTTTTCCAATCCTCAAATCGTAGCCGATTCCGTTAGAGAACTGGTACTCGATTATGTGGCTTCGGGAATTGATCCTCAAAAAAGTACGATTGTGGTGCAGTCAAAAATACCGGCGATAGCCGAACTTACGGTTTTTTACATGAATTTGGTGAGTTTGAATAGAGTGTTAAGAAATCCAACCGTAAAGACGGAAATAGAACAAAAGGGGTTTGGAGAGTCTGTTCCGGCAGGTTTTGCCATGTATCCGGTTTCTCAAGCGGCGGATATTACCGCTTTTGATGCCGATTTGGTGCCCGTAGGAGACGATCAATTACCAATGATCGAGCAAACAAGAGAAATAGTAAGAAAGTTTAATTCCTTGTACGGAACAGTACTGAAAGAACCCGAGGCTTTGATGAGTGATTTTCCAAGATTGGTGGGTTTGGATGGAAAATCAAAAATGAGCAAGAGTTTGAATAATTGTATTTATTTGGCTGATAGGGCAGAAGAAGTTGAAAAGAAAGTGATGAGTATGTATACGGACCCTAGTAGATTGAAGCCAACTGACGCAGGAACCGTTGAAGGCAATCCAGTGTTTGTTTATCACGATGCTTTTAATCCCAATAAAGAAGAAGTTGAAGATTTGAAGAATCGATATCGCATGGGACAAGTAGGAGATGTTGAAGTAAAACAAAAATTGGTTTTGGCGATAAATAACTTTCTTGAACCGATGAGGATAAGAAGATCCGAACTAGAGAAAAATCCGCAAAAAATTGATGCCATATTAAAAGAGGGAGTTGAAAAAGGTAATAAAGTATCCGAAGAAATTCTTTCAAAGGTTAAAACAGCAATGAAAATTAATTACACTTTTAAGTAATGAAAGGCGCAGTTAATTATCAGGATTTTGAGAAACTGGATATAAGAGCCGGAAAGGTTTTAACGGCAAGTTGCCCAGAGTGGAGTGAAAAACTGATTCGATACGAAATGGATTTTGGTGAAGAGCTGGGAAAGAGAGTACTGTTTAGTGGAATTAGAAAATGGTATACACCAGAAGATTTAATCGGAAAAATAATGCCTGTTATTGTAAACATGGAACCAAAAAAAATGGGTGACGAGGAAAGTCAAGGAATGACGATAATGATTGATGGAGAGGAAGGACCCAAATTAATTTATTTAGACGATAAAATCGTGCTTGGAACAGTGATAAGATAAAAGACGATAATAATATGGAAACAAAAAAAGTAGAGTTTAAGTTGAATCTAAATATTAGACGTTTGTTGATATGGTTTTTGATTTTGTTTTTGTTTGTTCCCTATATTGTTAATTTTATTTTGGGAACAACCGGATCAGTGGTAGAGATGCCATTGTCTTCGGCAATTGCCGAGATTAAACAAGGAAAGGTGGAGTCGGTAGAGATTAAAGGAGAAGAACTAATTTTGCTTTATCCAAAAAACGGTGAGGGAAAACAAACAGTCGGAATGTCAAGAAAAGAGGAAGGATCAAGTTTTATGGATCAGTTACAAAAAGCGGGAGTGGACGAGAGTAAAATAAAAGTAACCGTTTCTTCCCAGGATTTCAGTAAAGCTATTTGGAGTATTTTGTCTTTAGTGTTACCAATTTTGGGTTTTGGTTTGTTGATGTTTATTTTGATGCGAAGGCAAGGTGGTGGTGGAGATATGTTTGGTATTGGTAAAAGCAAAGCAAAACTATTTTCAAAAGGAAAACAAAATGTGAAATTTAAAGATGTTGCGGGTGTTGATGAAGCAAAAAAAGAGTTGGAGGAAGTAGTTGATTTTTTGAAAAATCCAAAAAAATATCGTGATTTGGGGGCAAGAACTCCAAAGGGAGTACTACTGACCGGACCTTCCGGCGTGGGAAAAACTTTGATGGCAAGAGCCGTAGCCGGAGAAGCTGGTGTGCCTTTCTTTTCCATGGCAGGATCAGAGTTTATGGAGATGCTCGTAGGTGTTGGCGCGAGTCGTGTTCGTGATTTGTTTGACACAGCCAAAAGAGCAGCACCGGCGATAATTTTTATTGATGAAGTTGATGCGATTGGAAGAACAAGAGGAGTTGGGGGTGGAATGGGAGGACATGACGAAAGAGAACAGACATTAAACCAAATATTGGTGGAGATGGATGGCTTTACCCAAAGCGATAATGTAATTGTGATTGCAGCGACAAATAGACCGGACGTGCTGGATCCGGCATTGGTTCGCCCGGGTAGATTTGACAGAAGAGTAAATTTGGATTTGCCGGACATCGCGGGTAGAAAATCAATAATTGAGATTCATAGAAGAGGGAAACCATTTGCTAAGGGGCTGAATTGGGACAGAGTTGCAGAGAGAACTGTAGGTTTTTCCGGCGCTGATTTGGAAAATATGTTAAATGAGGCGGCAATCTTGGCGGCAAGAGATGACAGAAAAGAAATTT
This sequence comes from Candidatus Collierbacteria bacterium, assembly GCA_903884375.1. GTDB lineage: Bacteria > Patescibacteriota > Microgenomatia > UBA1400 > MFAQ01 > UBA2277. The sequence continues at coordinate 6,920 of CAISER010000024.1, forward strand.
GGATGGTTGATATTGAAGAAGCGGCGATGAAGGTGAAAATGGGACCGGAAAAGAAACGATTACAGTCTGATGTCGAACGTAAAATGACAGCTTATCACGAAGCCGGTCATGCTTTGGTTGGCCATCTTCTACCGGGAACGGACCCAATCCATCGACTTAGTATTGTGTCTCGGGGCATGGCTCTTGGATTTACAATGAGTAGACCAAAAACAGATAAATATCAACAAACGAGAACTGAGTTAAAAGATGAGATAGCGATGTCTCTTGGAGGTAGAGCAGCTGAACAAATGGTGTTTAACGAATTGACAGCCGGAGCAGCATCGGATATTGAAAGGGCTACAATGTTGGCTCGTAGAATGGTAGTTGATTTTGGTATGAGTAGTTTGGGGCCGGTGGCTATGGGTCAGATGACCGAGATGAATAGCTGGGGTTTCTCGTATGGTGATTCAACGAGATTATCTGAGGCTACTCAAGCTAAAGTGGATGTTGAGATAAAGAAGCTAGTTGATGAGGGTTTGAAGACCGCAGAACGGATACTAAAAGGCAATAGAAAGATTTTAGATAAGATTGTGACCAAACTCATGAAAATCGAGACTCTAGAACAGGAAGGGTTTGAAAAAATCGTGGAAAAACCAAAAGCCACAATCGAGATTAAAATATGAGGAAATTGATACTAATTGATGGCAACTCGTTATTGCATCGAGCCTATCACGCTTTTCCACCATTGAACACTGCCAAAGGGGAGCTGATTAATGCTGTTTATGGTTTTTCTTCAATGCTGCTTACTATTTTGGACAAACTTAGCCCAACACATGTGGCTGTAGCTTGGGATGTGAAAGGACCGACTTTCCGTAAAATGGAATATGTTGAATATAAAGCCAATCGAGGACCGATGGATGAAGAATTGGCAACTCAGATTGAAAGAACAAGAGAAGTGGTTTCGGTTTTGAATATTCCACAGTTTGGAATTGATGGATATGAGGGAGACGATGTAATAGGAACGTTAGCAAGACAAGCGACTGATGAAAAAAAAGAAAAAGATACTCAAGTGGTAATAGTAACTGCCGATAGAGATGCTCTTCAATTAATTAAAGGGAAACAAATTGTTGTTTATTTGCCTTTACAAAATCGGGCGTCACAGGCAGTAGTGTTTGATGAAGATAAAGTGATAGAAACGTATGGATTTAAGCCGAAATGTATTGTTGATTTAAAAAGTTTAATGGGAGATTCGTCCGACAATATCCCAGGGGTAAAAGGAATAGGAAAAGTAACAGCTACAAAATTGATTATGAATTTTGGGAGTTTGGAGGGAGTTTATAAAAACATTGATAGCGATAAAATAAGCAAAAAAATTCGAGAAATGTTGATTGCTGATAAAGATATGGCATTGCAAAGTTATAAATTAGCAGAGATAAACAAAGAAGCCCCTTTGAAAATCAATTGGGAGGATTGTTTGTTGACTAATTACGATAAGAACAAAGCAATGGAATTATTTAAGGAATTAAATTTTAATAGTTTGCTTTCTCGTTTACCAAAAGATTTTTGGGAAAAAGAAACAGAAGAAATATTCTTATGAAAATCGCATTAGTACATGACTATATAAAAGAGTATGGAGGAGCAGAAAGAGTTTTACGTGTATTGGCAGACATCTATCCGGACGCACCAATTTATACTGCTTTTCGAGTAAAAGGATCGAGCGGTGACAAAATGTTTCCGAATAAAAAAATCATCGAAAGTAAATATGCATGGTTAATAAAAAGATGGAATTTATATAGTCCGTTGAGATTTTTAGTTCCTTGGATTTGGAAATCATTGGACTTATCGGGTTTTGACCTGGTGATTACATCTTGCTCTTCATATTTTGCTCGTGGTTTTAAGGTAAGTCCAAAGACTGTGGTGGTGGCATATTGTCATACACCACCTAGATTTTTATATGGATTAGAGACAAGTATCAATTTGATGAAGTACCGAGTTGTGCGGATGTATGCGACCGTGGTGAATCATTATTTGCGTATTTTTGATTTGTGGTCATCGGAAATGGTGGATAAATGGATGGTAAATTCAAAAAATGTTCAACAGAGGGTTTGGAAATACTATCGAAAAAAATCTGTGGTGGTTTATCCACCAGTGGAAGTAGAGAAGATAATTGAGGCAAGTAAAAAAGTAAATAAAGAGAATTACTTTTTGATTGTATCAAGACTAGTTGGTGCCAAGGGAATTGTGGAAGCGGCAAGGGCAGCACAACATCTTGGATTTTCTTTGAAAATTGTGGGTGAGGCGGTCGGCTTTTCGCAAGTTGAAAACGAGTTAAAAACAATTAAAGGTGTGGAGCTATTGGGTTCGGTGAGCGATGCTGAAAAATGGAATCTTTATGCCGAAGCAAAAGGTTTTATCGCATTGGCTAAAGAGGAAGATTTTGGGATGACAGTGGTTGAAGCTATGGCATCAGGAACACCGGTGATAGCATTTAAGGGAGGGGGGTTTTTGGAAACTGTTGTTGATGGAGAAACGGGAATCTTTGTGGAAAGTACCGAAGTAGAGATCTTGGAGAAAGCAATGAAACGCTTTAATAATATTAAGTGGAGAAAAGAGGTGTTGGTGAATAGAGCAAAATTATTTTCTAAAGAGAAGTTTGTTCGTAATGTAAAAGCAGAAATAGCCAAAAGTAATGCCTGAATTACCCGAAGTGGAAACGATCCGCCGACAACTTGATGAAGTGTTGGTGGGTAAAATGATAAAGAAGATTACGGTATTAAAAGATAAAAGTTTTTGTGGAGATGAAAAATCCCTGGTGGATTGCAAAATTGAAAGAGTTGGAAGAAAAGCTAAAATACTAGAAATTTTCTTTTCGGGTAATAGCCAAATGTTAATTGTGCATTTAAAAATGACCGGGCAGTTGGTTTATGTGGACGGAAAGAAGAGGATTGCCGGAGGGCATCCAACGGCAGATTGGGTGTCCAATTTACCAAGGAAACATACGAGAGTGATAATAGATTTTTCAGATGGTGGTAAATTATTTTTTAATGATATGAGATCCTTCGGTTGGATGAAAATTGTGGAAAAAGTTAAATATGAAAGTGAAATACGCAATTCCGCTCCAGACGTGACAGATAAAGAATTCACGTTAAAGTATTTTTCAAATTTAATAATCAAGACGAATAAAGTAATAAAACAATTATTGATGGATCAAGAAATGATAGGCGGTGTGGGGAATATTTATGCAAATGACGCTCTTTACTTGGCTAAAGTTATGCCAAACAGAAAAACGAACAGTTTGTCAAGGAAGGAGATAAAAAAGATATATGATTCCATCAAAATGGTGATTAACAAGGGTATTAAGTATGGCGGTGCAAGTGCAGCAAATTATGTAGACACAAAAGGTATGGGAGGAACTTACCAGAATTATTTTTTGGTGTATAAAAAAGACGGCAAAAAATGTTTTAAATGTGGAGAACAGATTAGCAAAATAAAGCTCGGAGGAAGAGGAACTTATTTTTGTCCAATTTGTCAAAAGTGAAATAATAATTATTATTGGAATGTTGGGTGTTTTTTGTCTTCGTTCGAAATTTAATACTTCATTTGCTTAATTGGGATACTTGAATATAATCAAGGCGTGGGACTTTCAAGTATTACATTGTCGAACTTCCGAAATTATGAAAATAAGGAATTTAATTTTTCGAACGGGGTAACGGTAATAGCGGGAGAAAATGCGAGAGGAAAGACAAATTTATTGGAGGCGATTTATTTATTGGGAGTTGGCGAAAGCTTTAGAGCAAAAAGAACGGAAGAAATGGTTCGCTTTGAACAAGAATTGGGGAGGGTGTCAGGACAGATACCCTTGGCAAAAAAAGATTTATTAAATTTGGAAGTGGTAGTAAATGGTGGAGTGGTAATGGGAAAAGTGGTAAATAAAAGAAAATATTTAATTGATGGAGTGTCAAAAAGGAGAAAAGATATTTTGGGGCTATTACCCTTGGTATTATTCCGTCCGGAAGATATTGAACTTATTAGTGGATCTCCCGAGATAAGAAGAAAATTTTTGGACAGATTAATGATTCAGATTGATAAAGAATACGAACATAGTCTAACCACTTACGAACAAGCTCTTCGTAGAAGAAACAAAATACTGGACGCTGTACGTAACGGATCTGCGAGTAGATATTCTTTAACATTTTGGGATGGTTTACTTATTAAACATGGACAGATAATACAAGACAAGCGACGTGAATTGATCGAGTATATTAATCGATTGTTTGATAAAAGTGAGCTGTTTAAAAAACTTAGGATTGTTTATGATTTGAGTGTTATAAACGAGTCTCGAATAACACAGTATAGTGAGGCTGAAGTGGCAGTTGGTTACACCCTTGTCGGACCACACAAAGATGATTTGGTGATAAAAGAGGAAACACGAGATTTATTAATTTACGGATCAAGAGGAGAACAAAGAATGGCCGTATTGGCTTTAAAGATGGGAGAAATATATTTTTTGGAAGAAAAAGGAAAAAAGAAAGCAACATTGTTGCTTGATGATATTTTTTCCGAACTGGATGAGGAACATAAGCAGGAGGTGCTTCGGGTAATGGCCGGAAGACAGGTGGTTGTAACAACGGCTGATGAAAAAGATCTGGAAATGTTTAAGAAAGCGGAAATAATCCGTATCAATTAAGACCCTAATCTTTTTTTGATTCGAGCCATTTGCATAGCAACAATTACAGTAATTATAGTAATGAAAATAGCATAGATAAAGAGAGAAATGATACCGGTATCTTTTGCCAGATAAGGTTTAATATATAGATTAATGTATTCAGTAATGGCTTCGTTCCATGCTAAGGCAGCGATTAATCCAAGAGCGGAAGAAAACAAGGTCAGAGATTGAATAGCGATTTCTTGAGACAGTTTGGTGGTTGGGTTTTTGGGAGATTGTTTCATAATTGAAGTTTATCACTTGTATACTTAACGTTATGGTTGTAAAGAAATTTGGATTAAAGAATTTTTTAGAGAGTAATACCTTTTTAAATATTGGTGATAAGTATTCAACAGGACAAATAACCATAATTGGAGGAAGCAATTTATTTCATGGTGCGCCGATACTAGCTTTGAAGGCCGCATCAAGAATGGTCAGCATGACATATTTTTCGACTCCGGTTGAGGATAAGTCTGTAGCAGATAAGATTAAATCTGAAATATCAAGTTTTGTTTGGATTGACAGAAAAGATTTAGATAGTTATATATCCAAATCTGACGTGGTATTGATTGGGCCAGGGTTGATGAGAAGTCATGTGAGAGAACAAGGTTTTGTGTGTGATTTTACAGGAGAAGAAACTCGGAAAATGAGCCTTTTGTTATTTAGGAAATTCCCCAATAAAAAATGGGTTGTTGATGGTGGAGCGTTGCAGGTTGTTAAGGTTCCCGATATACCAAAAGGTGCCGTAGTGACGCCTAACAAAAAAGAATTTGAAATGATGTTTGGGGAAAAATTAGAAGAGGACTATAAAAATAGATGTGAACAAGTCTTTAAATTATCAAATAAATATAATTTGATTATATTAACAAAAGATTCGGTTTCGATTGTCAGCAACGGGAAAGAGACATGGTCGATCGAGGGAGGAAATGAGGGATTGGTTAAGGGGGGAATGGGAGACGTAATTGCCGGATTAACAACTGGGTTTTTGGCAAAAAATGATGCCTTGTTTTCTGCGTGTGCAGCATCGTTTTTGGTTAAAAAAACCGCTGAAAAATTAGCCATGGAAAGAAGTTATATGTTTAATGCAGATGATTTGGTAAATAAGGTGCCAAAGATATATAAAGAACTGATAAATAGTTGAGATTTTCCGCATACGATGCGATAATAATGGTGTGTTTAGCCCCCATTACATAATTACCAATAAAATATTAGGAAGCATTGTAGAGCTTGAAAAATCAGTTGTGATAGCAGAGTTGGCTCAGCTCCAAACAGATTGGGAATTAAAACTAAAGTTAGAATGTCTCTCCAAGAGAGCATATAACACGCTTCATTTTTTGGGAACGACTTTGGATGTTAATGATGTATCAAAAATTGTCAAAGATGATCCGGGAAGAGATGACAAACCAACCCAAGTTGCGTTGAGGGTTGGAGTTGTGGCAAAAGAAAGAGATATACAGAGAGCAATTAATTGGTTAAACGCCAGTCGTTTGGTAGCCCAAACTGCTTATTTATCAAAAAAATTTAAACAAGAGACTTTTGGGGAAAAAGATCTGATGATTTTGAATAAAATATTGGGAGAAAGAATGGTAAATGCAAGTATTTTAGGAGAGTATCGGTATAAAACAACTAGTGAATATCCTGAAGTAAAAGCTCCTTTACCGATTGAAGTTAAGTATCAGATGGAAGATCTATTTTCATGGTTTAAAAGTGCAGTAAAATCTGAAATTCATCCAATAATAAAAGCGGGAGTGATGCTTTTTGAGATAATGCGCATCAGACCATTTGAAGAAGATAACTTTAATTCAGGATTGTTTTTTACCAGTTTAATAATGGATAGCGAAGGATATGGAATGAAAGAAATGTGGGTTTTTGAAGAGGATTTGCTTAAAAACAAACCAAAATTAACGGAATTATTTGCGATTGCAGTTGATAGTGGAGAATTGACTGGCTGGTTAGAATTTATTACAAAAATGTTCTCGGAGTCAGCGGAGAAAACAAGAATTAAAATAATGAATTTAGTGGGAGATAGACCCATCTTTAAATCGGATGGCGGAAAGATAATTTCTCTTTCGGAAAGGCAAATAACCATTATGGAAGAAATGACTATTCAAACTGAAATGACTATTAAGGAAATCAGGGGGATATTGCCGATGGTTTCGGACGATACTATTTTGAGAGATTTAAAAGATTTGATAACAAAGAAGTTGTTACGAAAGAAGGGAAAAACAAAAGGAGCGGTTTATGTTTTGGGAAAGGTAAAAGGGTTTAGGTAGGTTACAATGTGATTATGTTGTTCAAAGAATTTTCAGGGTATTTAGAAAAATTGGAAAAGATTTCATCAAGGTTGGAGATTACCGAAATGTTGGCGGAATTGATAGGAAAAATGGAACCGCAAGAAACCAGTAAGGGAATTTATTTGGTACTGGGACAACTTGGTCCCGACTTTGCCAATCAAGAGTTTGGGATGGCGATAAAAATGGTCATTCGGGCTGTGGCAATAGGATCAGGAGAGTCGATTGAAGAGGTAACGAAGAAATATAAACAAAAAGGTGATTTGGGATTACTTTTGGAAAACCTGGCTTTTGTTGAAGAAAAATATAAAAAGCATAGTTTGAGCGAAATATATGACTCTTTACAAACGATCGCGATGGATGGTGGATTTGGAAGCCAAGAAAGAAAAGTAAATAGATTGGCGGAGATATTATTAGAAGTAAGCACACTGGAAAGAAAATTTATTTCACGAATGGTGGTGGGTAAACTACGTCTTGGTTTTTCAGCAAAAACGATTTTTGATGCTTTATCGAAGATAGAAAGCGGAAATAAAACACTTAGGAAAGAGATTGACTCTGTTTTTCAAATATACCCTGACCCAGGTCTGATAACAAAATTAGTTAAAGAAAAGGGGATAGTGGGACTTAAGGAAATTAAAGTAAAAGTGGGGGTTCCGGTTGTCCCTGCTTTGTGTCAAAGACTTAATGAATATGAAGAGATTGTGGAAAAAATGGAAGATTTGGCGGTGGAGAGAAAATATGATGGAACCCGTTTGCAAATTCACTTTAATAGATTAAAGAATGAAATTAAGACTTATACGCGGAATTTGGAAGAGAATAGCTGGATGTTCCCTGAACTGTTGGAAATGGGTAAATGGATAAAGGGAAATGAAATTATTATTGATTGTGAAGCTGCCGGATATGAAAGAAAAACGGGGAAAGTATTACCCTTTCAGATTACAATGACACGAAAGAGGAAACATAACATTGCAAATGCCGCTGAGAGTGTGCCAATGAGATTTTATGTTTTCGATATTTTAAATAAAGATGGGCAAAGCCTAATTGAAAAGCCATATTTTGAGAGAAGAGAAATATTAACAAGGACGATAAAGGACAATGAAACAATGGTGGTTGATGAGTATGTGCGAACTAGTAGCGCTGATGAGGTAAAGAAACTTCATGAAAAATATTTAAGTGAAGGATTTGAGGGAGCAGTGCTGAAAATGTGGAACGGGAAATATTTGCCAGGAAGACAAGGATGGAATTGGGTGAAGATTAAAGAGGTGGAAGGTAATTTAGGGAAACTGTCTGATACTTTGGATTTGGTGGTATTAGGGTATTATTTTGGACGTGGAAAAAGAACAGATTTTGGAATAGGAGCGTTTTTGGTGGGTTTGAAAAAGGGTGAGTTTTGGGTATCACTTGCAAAAATTGGAACAGGACTTACTGACGATGAATTTAGAAATTTGAAGGAAAAATTGGAGGAGCTAATAATTAAAGAAAAACCGGAAAACTATATGGTGGAAGGAACTCTTTTGGCTGATGTGTGGGTTGAGCCCAAAGTGGTGGTAGAAGTTGCTGCCGATGAGATAACTAGAAGTAATGTTCATGCGGCAGGAATTGCATTAAGATTTCCCAGATTGATTAGGTTTAGAGAAGATAAGAGCATAAATGAGGCAACTACCTGGAAAGAAGTAGAAGAAATTGCCAAAATATCCAAGGTTTAAGGTATGATTTAGAAATGGAATTTATAAAAGCTGTCTTCGACTTTTTCTTACATGTCGATAAAAACTTAGTTTTAGTAATGGCTCAGTATGGCACTTTAACCTACGTTATTTTGTTTGTCATTATTTTTATGGAAACTGGTTTGGTGGTAACGCCTTTTCTTCCCGGTGATTCTTTGTTGTTTGCGGCAGGAGCTTTGGCGGCAATGGGTTCTTTTAACATCATATTGCTTTATGGGTTAATGGCATTGGCAGCGATTGTTGGGGATACGGCAAATTATTGGATAGGCCATAAACTGGGAAGAGGAGTCTTTGAGAGGGGTAGTAAGTTGTTTAAAAAAGAGTATTTGGAAGAAGGGGAAGCTTTTTACGCGAAACATGGCGGAGCAGCTATTTTCTTAGGCCGTTTTGTGCCAATAGTACGGACTTTTGTACCTTTTGTGGCCGGTGTTAGCGAGATGAGTTATAAACATTTCATTATCTACAACGTTATCGGAGGATTATCGTGGGTAACTCTATTTTTGATGGGAGGATTTATGTTTGGAAATATTCCATTTGTAAAAAATAATTTTCATTATGTTGTCGTTCTGATTATTTTGATTTCGGTTGTGCCAATTATTTGGACGACGGTGAAGAGGGGAATGAAGAAATAATATGTTTGATTTTCTCATCAGACCCGTCGCCTTATACCGTTTTCAAAAACCGGATGTTCTCCAACCAGCGTTGGAGCCATCCTTTGACTGAGCGGGTGCAAAAATTTTCTTCGAGGAATACCATGCTTTTCCTTGTGAGTGCCGAGGACTGTGAATACACATGTGCACATATGCGTATATTTTTGAAAAGATATAAGGCTTCGGTCTTATGATTCGAAAATGATGTTGAAAATGTTAGAATGAATTATGGTTTTGAATTTATTGATGGGACTGATTCTCTTGGTTTTGATTGTTTTGTCATCTGGAGTTGTGGTAGATGTGTTGGAAAGATTTGTTTTTCAACTTCCGATTAAAAAGAAAGCAATTACTTCAATATTGATTGGATTTTCGTTAGCTTTACCTGAGCTTTTTGTGGGAATTGCAGCGGCATTTGATGGAAAACCACAAATTGCTTTGGGAAATGTTGTTGGTGCAAATATGGCGAATTTGAGTTTAATTATCGGTGGATTAGCCTTGTCGGTGGGAGTTGTGCCAGTTTTGGGGGAGTATTTAGAGAAAGATCTTTGGTTGACGATAGTCTTTGCGTTAATGCCGTTTGTTTTGCTTTTTGATGGGACAATTTCCCGTTTTGACGGCGAGTTATTGATTGCAATGTATTTTATTTACATATTTTTCTTGTCGAAAAATAAGGGAGTGGTGAAACAGGTTAAGAAAAAAATTAGTCTTATCGAAAAAGGTGGACTGCCATTGATATTGATTTTGGGGCTATTAATTATGGCAATATGTTCATGGCAATTAGTTCAGATTGTTATTAGAGTGGCGGCGATTTGGGGAGTGAGCTGGTTTTGGTTGGGATTATTGTTGATTTCTTTTGGGACGACCTTACCAGAATTGTTATTGTTATCGTTTTCCCGAAAGAAAAATAAGGCGAGTTTGGTGCTTCCAGATTTATTATCGAGTGTGGTGATGAATTCGACAGTAATACTTGGAATCGTGGCAGTAATAACACCAATTGTGATGGCTGAGTCGATACAGCGAGGACTGTCTGGTATGTTTTTGGTAATAATACTGGGACTATTTTGGCTTTTTACAAAATCAAAGAGAAAACTGGAAAAATGGGAAGGATTAGTATTGATTGGGATTTACTTAATGTTTATTGGTTTGCAATTTATGTTTGCTTGAAAACTAATGATCGTTTTCTTCCAAGCTGAGGAGGGCTCTGATTCTGTCGGAAATCTTTTTTCTTGAACCTTTTTTTGATAAAGACCGACTGGAGATTTTTTAAGAATTCCGGAGCTGTTTTAATTTTGTCAGGGTATTCCCCTCCCATGGGATATTCTTTTTCTTGGTCCACTTTTTGATTAGTCATGTATTTTAGATTAAGAACAGCATATTTTTGAATCAATTTAAGAGTACCAACTTTGCGGAAACGTCTTAAGGAGTAGACATAACGAGGTTCATGAATGATGGAAAAAGAGTATCCCTTACGATAACCTTGTCTTACAAATTCAGTATCTTCAGCAAACCCAACATTAGGATTAAAACCGCCAATTTTGCCAAAAATTTTGCGGCGACAGCCAATCATGGCTCCTAAAGCTCCGGGATTACCGATAAGGAAACCAGTTTCGGCAAGAAGATTGAGATATGTGGCGACAGCTTTGTCCGAACTTTTATTTGAATCTGGAAGACACCAGGTTGTGAACATGTCGACAGGTTTGACAGATTGATTGTATTTGACGCCTTCCAAGAAGTGTTTGGGAAGACGATTGTCGGCATCATTAAAGAGAAGATAAGTGCCTATTCCAGCTTCACCACCCATATTTCTTTGAACTGAAACGTTTCTAACTTTGCTTGAAAGAATTTTTAGAGAAGGGAGCTTTGTTTTAAATTCTTTGGCTTTTTCAACAGTTTTGTCTTTTGATTGACCGTCGATAACAATAACTTCAAAATCCTGAAAAGTTTGGTTTGAAAGATCTTTTAACAAAAGAGGAAGAGACTTTTCTTCGTTTAGGCAAGGAATAATTATAGAAAAAAATGGTTCTTTGGTCATAACTGATAGAATTATAGTATGTATTTAATTGTAGGATTGGGCAATCCCGGTGAAGAGTATAAAAAGACAAGACATAATGTGGGGTTTATGTTTGTTGATCGATTGGCCGATAAAGAGAATTTTTCTTATGATAAGAAGCAAGAAATTGAAGTGTTGACAATAAAAAATATGGTTTTGGCAAAACCACAAACTTTTATGAATGATTCGGGAAGAGCGGTTCGAAAGATAATGGATTTTTATAAATGGAAGGTTGAAGATTTAGTAGTGATTCATGATGATTTGGATATTGCTTTTGGTGAGTTTAAAATCCAAAGAGATAAAGGACCAAAAGTGCACAATGGAATAAAATCTATTGAACGTACCTTGGGAAGGAGTGATTTTTGGAGGGTGCGGATTGGAATTGATAATAGACAGCCGGGGGTTAGTTATGGAACTGGTGCCGATTATGTTCTTTCCTCTTTATCAAAAGATGAATTGAAAGAATTAGAGGGAGTTTTTGACGAGGTAGAGAAAGAACTAATGGAAACTTTGAGCTTGAATATCAAATAGTTCTTTGTAACGTCCTTTTTTAGCCATGAGACTTTTGTGAGTTCCGTATTCAACAACGATGCCTTGTTCCAGAACAAGAATCTTGTCGGCTTTTCTGACTGTACTGAAACGATGAGAGACAAGAAAGATTATTTTTTCTTTGGCTACTTTTAATACTTGTTCAAAAATTTCTTCTTCAGCTTGAGGATCAACATTAGAAGTTGGCTCATCGAGAATAAGGACTTCAGATGGACGATAGAGGATACGAGCAAGAGCAACTCTTTGCCAGAGGCCTTTGGATGGTTCGACACCGTCTTTAAACTCCTTGTCTAAAGGATTTTTGTAGCCAAGAGGAAGAGATTTAATAAAATCAGTGATGCCAGTGAGACGGGCAGCATCCTTGATTTTTTTGAGATTTTTTTTCTGGGAAATATCTCCAAAGCGAATATTGTCCTCAACAGAAAAGGGGTATTGGGCAAAGTCTTGAAAAAGAGCAGAAAACCGGAATCGATATTCTTTAATATTGTAGTTATTGATGTTTTTGCCGTTGATTAGAATATCGCCTTTTTGGGGTTCATAAAAACGACAAAGCAGTTTAATTAATGTGGTTTTTCCCGCACCATTTTTACCAACAATGGCGATATTTTCGGTAGGATTTATTTTGAAGGAGACGTCTTTTAGAATCCAGTCGCGGGATTGAGGATATTTGAAGTAAACATGTTGGAATTCTATGCCTTGGCCAATTATTTTTGGGAAATGAGCTCCTTTGTCTTGATTTTCTTCAGGCAAGGCCATAAAAGTTTCGTAATCGGTAATGAAAAGATAGTTTTGGAAAATATCGTTAGCTTGTCGAATTAAATGACTAACACTACTAATAAATTGATTGATAGCCTGACTTGTTATTTGGGAAGTACCAAGAGTTATTACCTGAATTATCGCTAAGTAATATAGATAAAGTCTGGTACTTGTTTCAAATATTGAAAGCGGCAGAGAAACCAGCTGACGTTTTTTGGCGAATTGGGCACTTAAATTCTGGCGCTTTCCAATTATTTCTTGAGCTAGTTTTAAGCGACGCGCAAGGAGAATTTCGACGTGACCGAGGATTTTATTTTCATAGAGATAACGGCCCTTGACGGCAAAATCTTCAAGAGCTCCGCCAATTCGCCACCTGGGAGCGAACTCAGTGGAGAGTTTGTGTTGGGCTTTGGAGAAACCAACTCCAATAATAATGTTGGGCAAAGCGAGTATGATACAAGGGAGTATTATGAGAGGACTAATGGTGAGAATGGGGATAGCAGTAGAGACGATTGTGAGAACAATTTCTGGGAAGGTGGAGAGGGGAACAATAAGAGACCATGCTGAACGGCCAGTATTGTCGATAACTTTTTGGAGAACATTTCGAGTTTGGGGATCTTCAGCAGTTGAAACAGGAAGAAGATTTAATTTGCGAGAGATTGAGACTTGAATTTTTTCTAAAAGAAGGTTGGAAAGTTGAGAATTATAAACACTGTCAACTTCCCTAAGGATTTGCCGGATACGATCAATTAAAAGACCGGTGGTAGCGGCAATAATCATATTTCTTATACCTGTAGTTATGTCGTGAGTGGTGACGGCATTAATAACAGAATCAATAAGAAATTTACCAACTAATAGCTCAGGGTAAACGAAAGCACCGTTAATGGCGTTAGTAATAGAAACTATTAAGAACACAGACTTATTGGTTTCCCAGGCAATTTTTACTGTGGAAGAATAAGTTTTAAGAAATTCTTTGGCGTTGTCAAAAAGTTTGGGCATCAATGATTATTTTACGTTAAAATATCGGTAATGGATAAAGTTGGATTTAAACCGATGATAAGTATTTTGGATAAATATGATTTGGAAGAAACGAAACAAAGAAGAATTAGCCGTGAGTTTCAGGATTATGCATATCGATTGGCAGTGGAACTTGATGATACAGCTCATACGGCAATATATATGAGGTTGGCAAAAAACACTCCACGAGAAATCATTGAACAGGCAAGACTGTTTGTCTTGGGAGCAATTAACCCAACCAGTAAAGGAAAACTGTTTATGTGGAAGTTGAAACAGTTAAAAGAGGAAAAGAAATAGACTAATATTCCCGGTATGGGAGGCTGTTTTAGCTGAGGACTAGGATCGAGATAACGGCGTTTGATAAGATAAATACTGAATGATAAAGAAGTATGGTTATGGTTTGTTCCGCGATTCCATGTGGGCTCGAGTACTGACAGTGTCAGTAATTTTGTTCTTTGTGTATTTGGGGGATGCCATTTTAAGTGATTGGGTGCCTTCATTTATGCAGAAGGTGTTGGGAGGTTCGGTATTAATGGGTATTGTTTTTGCCTTTTCTTCTATGGTGGGATTTATGAGCGATATGATTTTTCCGCAATTGTTAAAAAAATATAAAGCCAGAAGGTTAATTCTGTTGTCCATTGGCGCAAGTCTGGTTTTTTCTGGAATATTGATGTGGACTACTTCTTGGTCATGGATGGCTCTTTTTTTGTTGGCAATGGCCGTTTGGGGGATTTATTATGAACTGTTGTGGTTTGGATCGGCACAATTTGTTTCCGATAATGTACCTGTTGGATCAAGATCAGGAGTGTGGGGAGTGATAAGTGTTTTTAAGAGTTTGGCATATTTTATTGGCCCGATTTTTGGAAGTTGGTTGGTGATAGGTAGAGGAAATTTGGCAGTTGTAATTACTGCAGCAGCTGCTGTTTGTGTCGGGTATATTGTTTGGGTTTTTACAAATAAAACAGAAAGGTCTTTTGAGCAAAATATTGAACCGATGGAGAAGTTCCATATTCTTGAGGAGTTGGGGTACTGGAAAGTTTTGTTTGGACATGTTTGGCCTGTGTTATTAATCAGCTTAATGATGGGATTGATCGACGCTACGTATTGGACGACAGGGGCAGTATTGTCTGATAATATGGCAAAAAATGGATTTCTTGGTAGCTTGTTTTTACCTGCCTATATGTTGCCACCTATTTTTATGGGAGTAATTTTGGCAAAATGGGGAGTGTATAAAGGGAAAAAGAAAATAGCAGAAATATTTTTATTATTATCGGGAATATTACTAACCTGTTTGGGATTTAAAGAAAATTTGGAATTAATGCTTTTATTGTCGTTTTTGATTGGGGCGTCTCTATCTATTGCCTGGCCGATGGTGGATGCTGTTTATTCGGATATTTTGGTAAGAATGGGGAAGGAGCGAAAACACATGGTGGGATTGTCAAGCTCGACCGTATCGTTGGCATATGTCGTTGGACCAATTATGGCGGGAATTATTTCTAGTAAGGTCGGTGAAAGAATTACTTTTGTGACATTAGGGGGATTGGTTGTGTTGATGGCTGTTTTGTTGTTGTTTGTAACACCTAAAAAACTGAAACTGCCTCAAACTGAGATTGCCGAATGGAAGGACTGAGACGGATTGTGTACAATGAAATTGATGTTTAAAGGAAAAATTTGGCTCCATCAAATAGTAATTTTCGGAGTATTGGCGGTATTGGTATTTTGGAGTGTAATAAATAGAAGTTTTATTTTCAACTTAGGTTTGTTATGGTGGCTTTTGGGTGCCTTGATTGGGTTTTTGTTTGTATTTTTGGATAGATTTTTTTATAGTGTAATATCGAATCCTAATGAGACGCTGAGTCTCCGTTTGAAGGAGTTGTTTGGCCAAAGAAATTATCTTGAAGGAGTAAAGCTTTTGTTGGCTGAGCGATATGACCAGAAAGAATTGGTGATGAGGAGTTTTATGTTTGTCGTGGTGTGGATAGTCTTAGCCTTTTTTACGATGACGAGTGTGGTGAATTTTTTTGCCAGAGGTTTGATGCTCGGGATTGGAACACATTTAATTTTTGATTTAATTTATGATTTTACTCACGATAAAGAAAGACTGGATAAGTGGTTTTGGCAGATTAAAAGAACGTTGGAGCCAGAAGAAAAGTTTTGGTTTGTGGTAATTGTGAGTGTTATCTATTTATTAATAGCTTTTAATTTGTAAAAAGGAGTTGACAGAGGATTGTTTTTAATATACCATGGGGGGTATATGTCATTAGAAGAAAAAAAGAAACTACAGGTAATGTTAAAAAGAATTCAAGGGCAAGTTGGCGGAATTGAGAGAATGGTAAGTGATGATAAAAATTGCGATGCGGTGGTGACCCAAGTGGTAGCTTCAATGAGTTCTTTGAAAAGTGTTGCTAAAACACTTCTAGCTGACGCTGTTGGTAGTTGTTCAAAAGAAGAATATACTAAACTATTAAAGAGATTTCTTTAAAATATTAATAATTTATAAAAAATAAAATGGAACTAATTCACTTTACGGATGCAAGTTTTGATGAGACGGTATTAAAGGCGGAAAAACCTGTGCTGGTAGATTTTTTTGCGGATTGGTGTGGTCCATGTAGAATGGTTGCGCCAGTAATCGAGGAAATCGCGAGTAGCTTTGGTGAAAAAATTGTTGTGGGAAAAGTTGACGTTGATGCAAATCCTGGTGTCGCCGGAAAATATGGAGTGATGAGTATTCCAACAGTGATTCTTTTTAATCAAGGAAAAGAAATGGAAAGACAGGTGGGTTTCGGAGGAAAGGAAATTTACGAGGAGATGGTTAAAAAGGTGTTGAAATAGTCATGAATAAATATGATGTGATTGTCATTGGTGGAGGGCCAAGTGGCTACACCAGTGCAATATATTTGGGAAGAGCTGCTCTTTCGGTGTTGGTTTTGGCCGGAGCTCAACCAGGCGGTCAACTAGTTTTTACTTCAGAGGTGGAAAATTTTCCTGGGTTTACCAAGGGAATTATGGGACCTGATTTGATGATGGCGATGGAAGCTCAAGCAAAAAGATTTGGTGTAGAAGTTTTATACAAGGAGGTTAGTAAGGTGGATTTATTAAAAGAGACTAAAAGTGTTTGGGTTGATGAAACCGAGTATCAAGCTAATGCGATAATCGTGTCAACCGGAGCGACTTCAAAAATGATTGGTATAGGTGAAGAAGCATACGTCGGACGAGGGGTAAGTACCTGTGCTGTTTGTGATGCTGCATTTTTTAAAGGTAAGAAGACTTTTGTTGTAGGTGGAGGTGATGCGGCAATGGAGGATACAATGGCCTTGTTGAAGTTTGCTGATGAAGTAACAATAGTGCACAGAAGAGATGAATTTAGAGCCAGTAAAATTATGCAAGACAGAGTACTTTCAAATTCCAAAGTGAAAGTTATGTGGAATAGTGAAGTTGTAGGAGTTTCCGGTGAGTCAAAACTATCATCGATTAAAGTAAAAGATATTAAAACAGGAAAAATTTCTGAGCAGCAACTAGATGGATTGTTTGTGGCGATTGGTCACGTGCCAACGACAAAAATGTTTGAAGGAATATTAGAGCTTGATGAAAAGGGATATCTACGTACAACAATGACCGCTTTAATGAGAGATGTGAAATGGAGAGTTTCCGAAAAAGATATGTGGCTTGATGGGTTTCCTACAATGACTTCAGTTGATGGTGTGTTTGGTTGTGGGGATGTGGTGGATTATCGTTATCGACAGGCGATAACAGCAGCAGGGATGGGGTGTCAGGCGGCTTTGGATGCAGAAAAATATTTAACAGAACACAAGTAAGGTTAAAGTGTTTAAAAACGAAATAATTAGAGAAGCAGTAGCGGAGTTTGCTTTAGACAAAAATTTTTCGGTGGAACATCCAGCTCAAGAAAATCTGGGTGATTACTCAACAAACGTGGCTATGTTGTTAGCCAAAGAACTTGGAAGGAACCCTCGAGAATTAGCGGTAGATTTGGTAAATAAACTTCAAGAAAATAAAAAGTTAATGAAACAGATTGAGAAGATTGAACCCGCCGGACCGGGATTTATTAATTTTTGGGTTAAAGATGAAGTATTGATTCAAGCATTAAATGAGGGATTGCAAAAGGGAGAAGCTTTGGGAGAAAGTGATTTTATGAAAGGCAAAAAAGTTTTGGTAGAGTATTCATCGCCCAATATCGCCAAGAGCTTTTCTGTGGGACATCTGCGATCGACAATTATTGGTCAAGCAATATTTAATTTGTATAAACATTGTGGAAGCAAAATAACAAATGATAATCATCTGGGTGATTGGGGAACTCAATTTGGCATGATTATCGCGGCGATTGAGGAAGATAGTAATTTTGACTGGAGCAGTACTGATATGCAAAAACTAGAAGAGATTTATGTTGATTTTAATAAAAAAATTGAAGAAACTCCAAAACTGCGGACAAAAGCAAAAGAAGCATTTTTACGATTGGAAAAAGGTGATGAATCGGCAAGAGAGATATGGCAAAAATCGGTAGAGATATCAATGAAAGAATTTGAGAAAATTTATAAAAAATTAAATGTTAATTTTGAGCATGTTTTGGGAGAATCAGAGTATATAAAAATAATGCCAGAAATAATTGAAGAAGCAAAATCAAAAAACATTGCTTCGATTGGTGAGGAAGGGGCTTTGATTGTGAAGTTTTTGGATAAGCGAGGAAAAGAACAAATGCCTCCGGCAATGCTGGTAAAAAGTGATGGATCAACAACTTATTTCACAAGGGATTTGGCAACAATAAAAATGAGATTGTTTAATCCAGAACTAAAATCAGATTTATATGTATACGAGGTGGGTGGAGAACAACGATTACATCTGAAACAAGTGTTTGCTGCTGCCAAAAAACTATGGCCCAGGGAAACAGAGAAAACAGAATTTGTTCATGTGGCTCACGGTTTGTTGAGTTTGCCAGAAGGGAAAATGAGTACAAGAAAAGGTAATACGATCAAGTTAGATGATTTACTTTCAAGGGCTGAAGAAAAAGCGGTTGGTGGTTTGGTAATGTCTGTTGGCGCGGTAAAATATAACGAACTTAAAAGATCGCCCGGAGTGGATTATATTTTCAAGTGGGATGAAGCATTGTCGATGGAGGGGAATAGCGCACCATATTTGCAGTATGTTTATGTAAGGACAAGGGGAATATTGAGCAAGTTTGGTAATAAATTGGAAAAAATTGTGACAGATAAAAAAAAGTTTGTTAATGAAGACGAAAAAATGTTGGCCAGATGGTTGACACTTCGGTTTGTTGATGGTGAAGTGATGGAGTCGGCCGCACGAAACTTTGCTCCACAACAAATTTGTGCATATTTATTTGAAACAGCACAAAAGTTTAATGGGTTTTATGAAAGGAATAAGGTAATCGGAGTCGAAAATCAAAGTTTGCGTTTGGCACTTACCGTGTTAACCGGTGAGGCTATAAAAAAGGGATTGAGTATTTTGGGAATAGAAACTGTGGAGAAGATGTGACAATGGTAAAATTTGAACATGGCAAGTAGACTGGAAGAAATTCTAAAAGAAAGAGAAAAGAAAATTGAAACTTTGAAAAAGAAGGGAATTGATTTATATCCCGCTCGAAGTGTCAAGGAAAAAACCAATAGAGAGGTGGTGGATAACTTTGAAAAGTATGATGGGAAAACATTGACCTTGGCAGGAAGAATTATGGCCTGGAGAGAGCACGGTAAACTAATTTTTGGACAGATTCAAGATCAGTCCGGCAAAATACAACTTTTTATTCGAGCTGATTTTATGTTAAAAGCCGATAAGGCAAAACAAACTTTAGGATTTGAAGAACTTGATTTGTTGGATATCGGTGACATTATTCAAACAAGCGGAGTAGTAGTAAAAACAAGAACGGGAGAGGTATCTTTGCAGGTTAAGGAAATTAAGATACTAACAAAAGCCAGGCTCCCCTTACCTGAAAAATGGGTGGGAATTGTGGATCCAGACGAAGCTTTTCGTAAAAGATATCTCGATTTATTAATGAGTCCAGAAAAGATCAAACGATTTGAGAGAAAGGCAAAATTTTGGAGTGAGTGTCGTAAATTTATGGCCGACAACGGATTCTTAGAAGTGGAGACACCAGTACTGGAGGCAGTAACTGGCGGTGCTGATGCAAAACCTTTTGTAACGCACATGAACGCCATCGATCAAGATTTTTTCCTTAGAATTTCAACGGAACTTTATCAAAAAAGACTAATCGGAGCCGGATTTGAAAAGATTTATACCTTGGCACCTAATTTCCGGAATGAAGGTATGGATGATGAACATTTGCCAGAGTATTACTCGTTGGAATGGTATTGGGCCTTTGCTGATTACCGAGATAACATGCAACTTAGTAGAGAGTTGTTTCGTAATCTTGCCAAAAATGTATATGGGAAGACGAAGTTTGTGAGCCGAGGAATGGAGTTTGATTTGGCTGATGATTGGAAGGAAATCGACTATCTTAAGATAATAAAAGAAAAAATTGGAATTGATATTGTTAACTCGAGTGAGGAAGAAATGATTGAGGTAATTAAAAAAGCAGGAGTGAAATTGACTGGTGAGATAAATAGAGCCAGACTTATCGATAATTGTTGGAAGGTTGTAAGAAAAACAATCGCAGGACCGGCTTTTTTGGTTAATGAACTAAAAGCAATGTCTCCTTTAGCAAAAAGTAAACCAGAAAACCCAGAGCTGACTGAAAGATTCCATATAATAATCGCCGGATCGGAGTTGGGGAATGGT
Source organism: Candidatus Collierbacteria bacterium (assembly GCA_903884375.1). Taxonomy (GTDB): domain Bacteria; phylum Patescibacteriota; class Microgenomatia; order UBA1400; family MFAQ01; genus UBA2277. The sequence continues at coordinate 27,403 of CAISER010000024.1, forward strand.
TATTCCGAGTTAAATGACCCAATGGACCAAAAAGAGAGATTTGACGAGCAAGAAAAAGCAAGAAAAAAAGGAGATGATGAAGCACAGATGTTGGATATGGATTTTGTGGAAATGCTTTCATATGGTATGCCACCAACTTCAGGGTTTGGGATGTCGGAGAGGCTATTTTGGTTTATGGAAGATGTGTCTGCCCGAGAAGGTACTTTATTTCCTCCACTTCGGGTAAGGAAAGATTGAGTAGCAAGGTGGTATACTTTAGCTATAAGTAAATCGCTTTGTTGAACCGATTACCAACCGGAGAAAAGCAGGGAAAAAGCACCAACGCTTTAATTAAGAGGCTACCTAGCAAACAAGATGGAACCACCCGTAAGGGTTCTTGTAAGAAGGGTAGTTTTTTTATTAATTAAATAAATACATTATGGAAGAAAACAATCTTAATGCACTTAGGCACAGTGCGGAACACGTATTAACTCAAGCGATGGAGAGACTTTGGCCAGGTCAAATAGTAAAGGCAATGGGTCCTTCAATTGAGACAGGATTTTACTTTGACTTTGATACAACCAATGGTTTAAAAATATCCGAAGACGACTTTCCAAAAATCGAAAAAGAGATGAGAAAAATTGTGGAAAGTAACTTGCCTTTTGAAAAAATGATTGTAACGCCGGAAAGGGCAAGAGAAATGTTTGCTGATAATCCTTATAAACTGGAATGGATTGATAAAGCCGAAAAAGAAAAAGAAGAGATTTCTGTTTATTGGACCGGGGACCCCGGTAAGGGTGGTTCGTTTGTGGATGTGTGTGCCGGACCTCATATTGCCAAAACAATTGAAATAAAAGCTTTTAAACTGTTATCGATTGCCGGGGCATATTGGCATGGTGATGAAAAAAATAAAATGCTGACGAGAATTTATGGTACGGCCTTTGAAACTCAAGAAGAACTGGAAAAACAGGTGTCACTTTTGGAAGAAGCAAAAAAGAGAGACCATAGAAAACTTGGAAAAGAACAAGATCTATTTTCTTTTTCGGATTTAATCGGATCAGGTTTACCCTTGTATTCTCCAAAAGGAGCTTTTATCCGAAGGACATTGAATAATTATGTTGAAGAGATGCAGATTAAAGAGGGTTATACACAAGTTTGGACACCACAAATTGCAAAAGCTGAGCTGTTTAAAACTTCTGGTCATTACGATAAATATAAAGACTCAATGTTTCGAGTGGTCTCTAATTTTTCCGATGAGGAGATGTTTTTGAAGCCCATGAACTGTCCTCAACATACTCAGATTTATGCGTCACAAAGCCGAAGTTACCGTGATTTGCCCTTGCGTCTTACTGACTTTGCCATGTTGTACCGTGATGAAAAACCAGGAGAACTATCCGGTCTTGGAAGAGCGAGAGCTTTTTCACAGGATGATTGCCATATCTTTTGCCGAGAAGACCAAGTTGATGCTGAGATTGATATGGCACTTCAGATGACAAAGAAAATAATGAATACTTTTGGATTTAAATATAAATATAGATTGTCGACGAGAGATCCACAGCACCCTGAGAAATTTTTGGGGGATCCAAAAATGTGGGATAAGGTGGAAAAGTGGGCCGAAATTATTATGGAAAGAAACGAGATTGAGTATTTTCAAGGGCCAGGTGAGGCAGCTTTTTATGCTCCCAAAATGGACTTGATTGCCACTGATGCTTTGGGAAGAGATTGGCAACTTTCAACTGTCCAGATTGATTATGTAATGCCTGAGAGATTTAATTTGGTTTATACCGATCAAGATGGAACACAGAAACGTCCCGTAATGCTCCATCGAGCGATTATCGGATCAGCTGAGAGGATGATGATGGTCTTGATTGAACATTTTGGAGGAGCTTTCCCAGTTTGGTTGTCTCCAATACAAGTGGAGATTTTACCAATCTCGGAAAAAACAATTGATTATGCTGAAAGTGTTTATAAAAAACTTCTAGAAAAAGGAATTAGAGTAGAACTTAATAGAGACGCCGATTCTTTAGGAAAGAAAATTCGCAATGCAGAAGCTTCAAAAGTTCCTTATATGCTTATTATTGGTGAAAAGGAAGTGGAAGCAAATCATGTTTCGGTGAGACAGCGAGGACAGAAAGATTTGGGTACAATGTCGACTGATGATTTTGCCAAGAAAATATTAACAGAAGTGGAGAATAGGAGTCTCTAATTTTCTACGGGATGAGATTATACCCAGAGATATTCAAGTGAGTTAAAATAAGCTATGAACGAAGCAGAAAAAAAAGCAATAATAGAGAGTTTTCTGAGTCGTGGAGTAGAAAATATTATTCCTGGTAAGGCAGAGGTGGAAAAGTTGTTGAATTCAGGAAAAGTTTTGAATGTATATTTGGGTATTGATCCGACAGCAACAAAAATTCATTTAGGACATGCTTTTCCTTTGCGTAAATTGCAGTTATTGGCGGAACTGGGACACCATGTGATTTTTTTGATTGGGGATTTTACGGCAATTGTGGGTGATACTTCCGATAAGGAGTCAGAGAGACCAATTTTGACTCGTGAACAGATTGAAGAAAATTTTCAAACATACAAAAGACAAGCAAAAAAAATATTGGACTTTTCAAAAATCGAGTTGCACCACAATAGCGAGTGGCTATCTAAACTGGATTTTGCCGGAGTGCTGAAATTGACGAGCCATTTTTCCCTAAATGATTTTATTGGTAGAGAACTAATAAAAAAAAGGCTTGTTGATGGAAAAAGTGTAAGTTTGCCGGAAGTACTGTATCCAATTATGCAAGGATATGACAGTATGGCAATGAATACAGACATCCAAATTGGAGGAACTGATCAGATATTTAATATGCAAACAGGAAGAACTCTGATAAAAGAGCTAAAAGGAAAGAACTCATATATTGTGGCAAATGGATTTTTGCCGGGTACCGATGGCCGAAAAATGAGCAAGACATGGGGAAATGCTATTTGGCTTGAAGATTCACCGGAAGAAATTTTCGGGAAGGTAATGTCGCTTAAAGACGATATGATTCTCACTTATTATTTGATGGGAACTAACGTTGGACAAGAGATAATTGACGATGCTAAAAAGAGATTGGAAAATGGCGAGAATCCAATGAATATAAAAAGAGAATTAGGAAGAGTTATTGTCAAGGAGTTGTGTGGAAAGAGTGAGGTGGAGGCAGCCGAAGAATTTTTTCAAAAAACGGTGGTGGAAAAGAAAGTGGATGAAAATGCGCCTGAGGTGAAATGGAATGAAGAGACGATAGGAGTTGAGGATTTGATAAGAATGATTGTGGAAATTGGAATAGTCAGTAGTAATGGAGAGGCAAAAAGGTTAATTGAACAGGGCGGCGTTTACTTAAATGAAGAAAGAGTTGAAAAAAAATCAGGAGAGTTATCAGTGGGGAAAGGTGTTTTGAGATTAGGGAAACGTAAGTACTTAAAGATTGTAAGATAAGGTATGGCTAAAGTAACTCCGAAAATACAAGCAGGTTTTATGGAACTTCTTCCGGCGGAACAAATTCTTTTTAATAAGTATAAAAATATAATCAAAGAAACTTTTGAAGAGTATGGTTTTGCACCACAAGACACACCTACAATTGAAAATGCGGACGTGCTTTTTGCACAAATTGGAGAAGATACCAAAAAAGAAATTTACCGTTTTAAAAAAGGAGATGATGATTTGGGACTTAGGTTTGATTTGACAGTACCATTGGCTCGTTATGTGGCAATGTATAGCAATAGCTTGACATTCCCCTTCCGACGCTATCAAATTGGTAAAGCCTATCGGGGTGAGCGACCACAAAAGGGACGCTTCCGAGAGTTTTATCAGGCTGATATTGATATTGTGGGAAATGGCAGTTTGAGTTTGGTAAATGACGCAGAAATAGCGGCGGTGGTTAATAAAATATTTGAAAAATTGGAACTGGGAGATTTTGTAATCAAAATAAGCAATCGGAAAATATTGGGAGGATTTTTGGAAGAAATGAATTCGGGAAATAAGATTGATGAGATACTTCGAGTGATTGATAAATTAGAAAAGGTAGGTAAAGAAACCGGCAAACAGATGCTAATTGATTTGGGACTAAAAAATACGGAAGCGGATAAGATATTGGAGTTTGTGTCGATTGGTGGAGACAGTAAAAAGGTATTTGAAACTTTGGATAAGAAGGGAATAAAAAATGAACTGTTTAACAGTGGAGTAAAAGAATTGCTTGAAGTAACAGAAATGGCAAATAAATTTGGAGTACCAGAAAAAAATCTGCAAATTGATCTTTCGATTGCACGAGGACTTTCGTATTACACCGGAACAGTTTATGAAACAATTTTATTGAATGATAGAGTAAAGGGAAGTGTTTGCGGTGGAGGAAGATATGATAATTTGGCTGAAAATTTTTCTAGTCAAAGTTTCCCCGGAGTAGGAGTTTCTATTGGACTAACGAGACTTTTTTCACAACTCTTGGAGTCAGGTATGATAAAAGCAAAAACGGCAACTCCCGCCAAAGTGTTGGTTGTCCCCATGGTGGCAAATTCCAACTATGCATTGGAAGTGGCCGGAAAACTTCGAGTAATGGGAGTTGCAACAGAACTCTATACCGAAGATGATAAGTTTAAGAAAAAGCTTGTCTATGCTAATAAAATCGGCGTTCCTTTCGTTGCTATTATTGGAGAAGATGAGGAGTCTAAAAAGAAAGTGGCTCTAAAAAATATGGCTACGGGAGAACAGGTACTAATTGGGGTGGATGGTGTGGCAAAACTTATTTTATAGCCTTTGAAAGTTCATCAATTTTGACTCTCTTTTGCTCGGCTGTATCACGCTCACGAACGGTAACGGTGTTGTCTTCAAGGGTGTCGTAGTCAACAGTAACACAGTAAGGTGTACCAATTTCATCTTGGGTAAAGTAGCGTTTGCCGATATTGCCTCTTTCGTCTAAAACAACAGACATGTCTTTTTTGAGAGTGGTGTAGATTTCCTTTGCTTTGTTACTTAACTCTTCTTTGTTACCGACAAGAGGGAAAACTGCTACTTTGTAAGGGGCGAGTGTTGTGGGGAACTTCATAATAACTCGTTGTTTTTCGATATCTTCGTAATAGGAGTTCATAAGGATAATGGTTAGTAGACGGGATAGGCCGAAAGTTGGTTCGATAACATGAGGAATAAATTTTTCATTAGTGTAAGGATCGGTGAAACGTAAATCTACGCCTGATTTATCGATGTGATTTTTTAAGTCGAAATCGGTGCGATAGGCTAAGCCCCACATCTCTTTGAAACCCCAAGGAAACTCGTATTCCAAGTCCTCTGTACGTTTGCTATAGTGTGCCAATTCTTCTTTGGTGTGAGCTCTCCAGCGAAGTTTTTCGGCTGGAAGGCCTAAGGAAATAGCAAATTCATACATGGCTTTTTTCCAGTATTCGAAATGTTTTTCCCAGTCATCGGGTTTAACAAAATACTCGAACTCGGCCAAGTCGAACTCTAAAGTGCGGAAAGTAAACTTGCCCATGGTGATTTCATTACGAAAAGCTTTACCTGATTGGGCAAGACCGAAAGGGAGTTTGGGATGGACAGAATCTAAGACTTGTTTGAAGTCGACAAACATTCCTTGAGCTAACTCTCCCCGGAGATAGGCAGTGCTTTTGCCTTCGGTAATAATACCGATTTGAGTTTCAAATAACTGATTGAAGTTTCTGGTTTTTGTCCAGTTTCTATTGCCACACTTGGGACATTTAATTTCCTTTTCTTTGATAATTTTATCGAGCTCTTCTAGCGGTTTGCCTTCGACGTTACTAATATCTTTTACGGCATCTTCGATTAAGTGATCGGCACGAGTACGAAAATGACAAGTAAGGCAATCAATCATGACATTGGTGAAATTAGCAGTGTGTCCGGATGCTTCCCACACTTTTGGACTCATGAGAACGGAAGTATCGAGACCATAGATATCTGAGCGGTCGGTAACAAAAGTTTTCCACCAGAGATTAATTAAATTTCTTTTGAGCTCTGTTCCCAGAGGACCGAAGTCGTAAGTATTGGCCAATCCACCATAAATCTCTGAGCCAGGGAAAATAAAACCCCGGCGTTTGGAAAGAGAAATTATTTTATCGAGAGTGGCGTCTTTTTTGATATCGGGCATCTTTGTCAATTGTATTTTATTTATAAGATTCCGGGTTAAGCCGGAAAAAACGATAGTTAGGGAGTGAGTCTTTTAACACCGCGATATAAATAAGTCGCTTCACGAATATTGTCGATGCCAAGCATCTTCATAACAAGACGACTAGGTCCGGCACCGAAACCACCATGTGGAGGACAACCATAACGGAAAAAGTTTAGATAGTCACCGATGGTGGCATCAGTTAAACCTTTCTCGGTGGATTGTTTTTTGAGAATATCAAAACGATGCTCTCTTTGCGCTCCGGTGGTGACCTCCAAACCATTCCAGAGAAGATCAAAACTCATAGTGATGTTTGGTTTGTCTTGGTAACGCATATGATAGAAAGGACGACCTTCGATGGGGTAATCTGTGACAAATATAAATTCATGATCATATTTTTCTTTTACATATTGACAAATACCTTTTTCTTCTTCTCCGGTAAGATCAGCCGGTTTTTCACTTTTTATACCCATGTTTTTTAGGATTTCTTTGACCTCTTTGAAAGTAATTCTAGGGAATGGATTAGTTGGAATTGGAAGATCTCGTTTGAAAACAGATTTAATTTCTCTACCAAATGTTTCTTTAACCTTGGTGATTATCTCAATCAATATTGATTCTTCGATATCCATGACATCATGGTGATTTTTTATAAAAGAGACTTCCAAGTCATAACCGGTAAACTCAGTTGCGTGTCTTGAAGTGAAAGAGGGGTCGGCGCGGAAAACTGGGCCGATTTCAAAAACTTTTTCAAAACCAGCGGACATTGCCATTTGTTTGTAGAACTGAGGAGATTGAGATAAGTAAGCTTGTCGGTCAAAATATTTTATTTCAAAGACTTCAGCACCGGACTCACTGGCTGTGTTCATTAATTTTGGTGAGTGAATTTGGATATACCCAATGTCCGTTAAAAAGCTGGTGTAGATTTGATCCATGAGAGTCCAGACTTTAAAAATGAGAGCGTTTTTTGCTTTTCGAAGATCTAGATAGCGCCAGTCTAAGCGAGTATCAAGATTGGTTTCTCCCTCTCCTTTTTCATCAACCGGAATTGGAAGTTCTGGTTCGGCTCTTGAAAGAACTTCAATAGAATCAACGAGTACTTCGATACCATTGGGGGCTTGGGGATTTTCTTTGGCTTCACCAATAATAGTGATGACGGACTCGAGAGAGAGATCTTGGATAATGGCAAAAGAATCGGTATTTGATTTGAGAATTACAGTTTGAACTGTGCCTTTAATATCACGCAGAATGAGAAAAGCAATGCCACCCTGCTTTCTTAAAGTTTCCACAAAACCGGAGAGGGTGATTTTTTCCCCAAGATGTTTTTTGATTTGATTGACGTAAATTCTTTCCATGTTTAATTTATTATACAGCGGTTTAGCCTCGACAAAGAAAGTTTTAGAGTACAATAGGCCATTAAGATGACAGAAATTGATAATAGTAGTTTGCGACCTAAAGTTGAATTTGTGATTTCACGAGAGGAGTTTTGTGCAAAATCAACTTTGAGATTAGGAAAAGCTTTAGAAGAAGCTTCAAGGGTACATGAAAATGATATAAGAACTTCAACTGGAGAACCGTATATAAATCATTGTATCGCAGTGGCGGAGAGTTTAAGAGAATGGGGAGCGGATGAAGATACTCAAGTGGCCGGATTGTTGCATGATACGGTGGAGGATCATCCAGATTTGATTACTTTGGAAGACATTGTCGAAAAGTTTGGCGAGAGAGTGGCACGTATCGTTTTTGGGTTGACAGGATGTAATGATGATATCAAGGACCAACAAAAAGTGGTAAAAGAAGCACAGGAAGAATTGAGTATTGTATTGGTAAAATGTGCCGATCGTTTACACAATTTGATGACGATGAATGGTTTTGATGATGAAAGAAAAGCGGCAAAAGGTAGAGAGACATTGGAGGTATATGTACCAATGGCCGAGTCTTTGGGTTTGTGGCAGGTAAAGAATGCTTTGGCAGACATCTCTTTTTCTTTTACCGAACCGGCAAAATATAAAAAGGTGAGGGAATATATTGATAATGACCCCAGACTTAATTCGGATTTTATTATTAGAACAAAGGAGAGAATAAAAAATATTTTAAAGGAGGCCGGATTGATTGCAGAAGTGGAACACCAAGTTGGAGGTTACTGGGAGCTATCAGAAAAGCAAAGAAAGTCGGGGAAATGGTTTGTGGATATTACTGACGTGGTGAGTTTTCGGGTGATAACTGGAGACGAATATAATTTAGGTGAGTGTTATCGAGCAATGGGGATTATCAGAACGAAATTTGGAGAATCGATTCGGTTAGAAAGGAGTGATGACTTTATTGCTGTTCCGGCAAAGAATTTATACAGTGCGCTGCATGATAGTTATAGATTTCAACAAGGAATTATCGAAGTAGCTTTTACCACAAGGAAAAGAGAGGATTTTAATAATCGAGGAGTGGCAAGTTTGAGCCAAGAAGAATTGGCTGTGGATATTGAAAAATATCGGAGTTGTTTAAAACAGGCGTTTTCTGAATAATATTCGTGGATATAGTATATTGAAAGGGCTTGAGCAATATAGAAAGTTTAATCAAATGTTTGGAGCCGGAGAGGGTTAAAAGAGATGAGCCCTTAGCAGGACAGACAATGTTGGGAGTTGGGGGGAAAGCGGATTTATTTTATACGACGGAAAATTCCGGAAATTTGGTAAAAGCGGTACGTTTGGCGAGATCTTTTCAGGTTCCCGTAACGGTAATCGGTGACGGAAAGGGAGTGGTGATTTCCGATGCCGGGGTCCCCGGATTGGTAATAAAAAATACCAGTGAGCGGATAATAATAAAACCACAGAAGAGTATTTTTGATATTTTCAGGAAAAAAGAAGTAAAAAAAGCCGAGGTAGTGATTGATAGCGGGGTAACAATTAACAAGGCTTTAGATAAATTACTTTCAATGGGAATTGTGGGGCTAGAAAAATTTGAATTTCTTGAGGGAAGTATTGGAGCCATTGTGAGTAATGGTGAAGGGAAAGAGCTATTGAAGAAAGTGTCTGTTTTGGATGAGCACGGAGGGGTGAAATCGATAGGAACTGATAAGAATATGGGGAATAATATAATAATTGATGCCACGTATTTATTAAGCTATGGTGACTTAAAGACTAGTGTTATAAGGGCGACAAGAAAGATTGAAAAAGGAATTAAGGTTTTTGAAGACATTGGTGAAGACGAACAACTAGCTACGGGATATCCAACGAGAAGCGTTGGACATATTATTGGAGAGATATTAAATATGAAAGGATTTAGAGTGGGAAAGATGGAGATATCCGATGATGATTTTAATGTAATTGTAAATAAGGGTGGTGGAACTGCACAAGAATTTATCAGGATAGTTGAGGAGATAAAAAGCCGAGCGAGAGATTCAATTGGAATTGAATTAGTGGAGAAAGTGGTGAGACTAGGAAGCTGGTAGAATATAGGCATGGCTTATGATTTTGTCAAAATAGAAAAAAAATGGATTGGCCGATATGATGGGTTTGAAGGATTCCGTGGAAAAAATTTTGACAATAAAGAAAAGAAATATATTTTAGTGGAGTTTCCTTATCCTTCAGGATCCGGACTTCATGTGGGACATGCTTTTTCAATGACCGGCTCGGATGTATATGCTCGTTATATGAGAATGATGGGAAAGAATGTATTATTTCCGATGGGTTGGGATGCGTTTGGTTTGCCAACGGAAAATTATGCAATAAAAGTAGGCAGGAAACCTCAGATAATCACTAAGGAAAATACCGATAAATTTAAGGAACAGATGAGAAGACTCGCCTTATCTTTTGATTGGGAAAGAGAAGTAAATACAACAGACCCAGATTATTACAAATGGACACAGTGGATATTTATCAAACTTTTTGAGAAAGGCTTGGCGACCAAGGAGGAGATGGCAATTAATTGGTGCCCTTCATGCAAAATAGGTTTGGCGAACGAAGAAGTAATTGATGGAAAGTGTGAACGTTGTGGAACAGAAACGGAGAGAAGAACTATTTCTCAATGGGTGGTAAAAATTACTGCTTATGCAGAAAGACTACTTGAAGGACTTAAAAATACAAATTTTATTGAAAAAGTTAAAGCTTCTCAGATTAACTGGATTGACAAACGAGAAGGGGTAAAAATTCGATTTGCAGTAAAAAATCGCGATGAATTATTGGAAGTATTTACTACGAGACCAGATACTCTACTTGGGGTGACCTTTATGGTGATTGCGCCAGAACATAAACTGGTTGCCGATTTGATGGGTAATGAAGAAGTAAAAAAGTATGTGGAAGAAACAAAAAAGAAGAGCGAGATGGAAAGAACAGAACTAGCTAAAGAAAAAACGGGTGTTTTTTCGGGGCTTGTGGCTGTGAATCCAATTAACGGAAAAGAAATACCAATTTGGATTGCAGATTATGTTTTGGTTAGTTATGGTACCGGAGCAATAATGGCTGTGCCCAGCCATGACGAAAGAGACGAAACTTTTGCCAAGAAATATTCCCTACCGATTGACCGTGAGTATGTGCCGGATGAAAAACTAATGGAGACAATTATCGAAAAAGGCGTTGGGGAAAGGTCGGTAAATTATCACCTTAGAGACTGGATTTTTTCGAGACAACATTACTGGGGAGAGCCGATTCCGATGATTAATTGTCCGGTTTGTGGATGGGTAACGGTTTCGGACGAAGAACTACCTGTTCGTTTGCCGGAAGTATTGAAATATCAACCGACAGACACAGGAGAATCGCCTTTGGCAAATATAACCGAGTGGGTGGAAACAGAGTGTCCAAAATGTGGAGGAAAAGCCAGACGAGAAACAGATACTATGCCAAACTGGGCTGGAAGTGATTGGTATTTTCTTCGATATTGTGATCCAAAAAATAATCAAGAATTGGCAGAAATTAGCAAAATGCAGTACTGGATGCCGGTAGATGTATATGTGGGAGGGGATGAACACAACACACTACATTTGCTATATTCACGATTTATATATCAGTTTCTTTGGGATTTGGGAGTGGTGCCAAAAAATATTCCCGAACCATACAATAAAAGATTGTCTCACGGGGTAATTTTGGGCGCAGATGGAAATCGAATGAGTAAGACAATCGGAAACACGGTTATTCCTGATAACGTGGCTGATGTTTATGGAACAGATGTGCTACGAACTTATATGATGTTTATGGGACCATTTGATTCAACAATGGCTTGGAATGAGCGATCGCTTATTGGTGTGAGAAGATTTATCGATAAAATATCAACGTTGATATTGGAAAGTGTTGGAAAGTATAAGGAAACAGACCTTGAAGGAATAAGAATCGTACATCGATTGGTAAGGGGAGTTGGTGAGGATATTGCAGAATTTAAATTTAATACCGCCATCGCCAAATTGATGGAGTCCGTTAATTATTTGAGTAAAAATAAGATAGGACTGTCCAATAACGAACTATCGATGATGGTGAGAATTTTGGCACCTTTTGCCCCCTTTGTTGCTGAAGAAATGTGGAGTAGGTTGGGAAATAATTTTAGTGTTCATGTAGCTGAGTGGCCAAAATACAATGATAAATATTTGGTGAGTGAGATAATCACTTTGTCGGTGCAAATAAATGGAAAATTAAGAGGAACGGTGGAAGTGACTCCAGAAGCTGAAGAAGCAGAAGTAAAAAACATTGCGGAATCACTGGAAAAAGTGCAAAAATATTTGTCTGAAGGGAAGGTTGTGAAGATAATTTACATTAAAGGTAAGACAATAAATTTTGTGGTAGTTTGATAAATTTGTTTGTGATAACATAGCTTATGTTTAAAGATAAATATTCTCTCTACGCACCCGTTTTGGTGCTTTTATTAGTAGTGGCTTCTTTTTTCGTTGGTCGGTTGTCATCTAAAGTTTCACAACTTGAAAGTAATACTGGTGGAACCGATAAGGCGGCTGCAACTCCAACCACAACCGTATCAAAAATTTCTGTTGCAAACCTAAAAGTAATGGCAAAAGGATTTGGTTTGGATACAACCAAATTTAATAAATGTTTGGATGACGGAACAATGGCAAGTAAGGTCAGCGCTGAAAGTAAAGAAGGTCAATCCTTTGGAGTATCAGGGACCCCTTCGTTTCTTATTAATGGATTGTTGGTTGTAGGCTCTTTACCTCAAGCTGATTTTGAAAAAGTAATAGATGCTGAGATAAAGAACGGTTCTGGAGCTGTAGTAGCATCCCAAGTGACGGGAGAAAAAGTTACAAGACAGAAGACGACTTCGGGAACAGGATATATTAAAGGATCTGTAAATGCTGCAGTTAAAATTATCGAGTATACCGACTTTGAGTGTCCCTACTGTAATATGGCATTCCCAACGATTGAAGCTTTGTTAGCCAAGTATGGAGATAAAATAAGTTTGGAATATCGCAGTTTCCCCTTAAGTTTTCATGCTGATGCTCAGAAAGCAGCTGAAGCCGCTCTTTGTGCTGGAGAGCAAGGGAAATTTTGGGAGATGCATGACAAAATGTTTACGGTCATGGCCGAGAAATAATGATGTATTTATAATTGTTTGATTTAAAAGGCGCCAAGGGCGCCTTTTAAGTGTTGACTGGCTTGGTTGGACAAAATGAGGTAAAATAGGCATCATGAAAAAAGTATTGATGGGACTTGCTATTTTGGTGGTGCTATGGGGAGTATTCCCCGCACAAATTACCTTGGCTGAGTCAGGTAAAGTATTGCCATCAGTTGCCCCATTAACCACGGCTTCTATGGCATCAGAACCCTTGGTTAAAGAGGTGGATTTGACAGTCCCCAGCCAAGAAGGAGATAGGTTGACAAAATTAATGAAAGGACAAAAACTTTCCGGTTGGTGGGGAAAGGATGTTTTGAAGATTGCCATGCGAAAAGCCGTATCTGAAGGAGTTTCTCCAAATACTTTGGTTTTACTTTTCTTATTTCCCCTTGTGGCTGCCTTGGTGGCATTTTCGCGTCAGGTAATTGGTGTGTCCGGATTTGGTATTATTACTCCAGCACTTCTTTCGGTTGCTTTTTTGTCAACAGGAGGATTGGCAGGTTTGGTACTTTTGTTTTTTATTTTGGGTGTAGCCACTTTTGCCAGAATGCTAATTAAAAAGATAAGGATTCCCTATCTTTCAAAACTGGCAATATTGATTTGGGTGGTTTCGATGGCTGTTCTTTTGTTGCTTTTGACATCACCATTGATAGGACTGGAGAGATTAATGAGTGTGGGTATTTTTCCGATTATGCTTTTTGTGTTGTTGGCGGAAACATTTATCGAGGCGCAAATTAGTAGAAACTTATCTACTTCAATGTGGATGACAATTGAAACGGTAATACTGGCATTGGTTGCTTATAAACTAATGAGTGCTCCTTGGATTCAATCACAGGTATTACTTCAACCTGAAATATCGGTAATTGTAATATTGATAGTGGACTTAATAATTGGAAAATATAAGGGGTTAAGATTGTCTGAAGTTTGGAGATTTAGAAAAATTGTTTTTAGAAAATGATAGGAGATTGGAATTTTAGTGATATTTTAGGTTTAAATGATAGATTTTTTTCGTATACAAAATTGAATCATAAGAGAGCCAGAAGAAGAGCCGACGACAAACTGGTGACTAAGAAAATGTTAATGACGGCAAAAGTGCCTCATCCTAAGTTGTTGGGAAAAATCGGCAGCAGAAAAGGACTGGATAGTTTTGAATGGAATAAATTGAGTGGAGGGATTGTTATTAAGCCAGTTAAAGGATTCGGAGGTCAAGGAATATTAATTTTAAAAAAATCAATAAAGGAAGAAAATAAATTCTTCTTACCTAATGGAAAATCGATTAGTCTGGAACAAATAAAAGTTCACGCGATGGATATTATTGAGGGTAGGTTTTCACACAATAATTTGCCAGATAAAGTGATGATTGAGGAAAGAATTTATATTCATCCGAAGTTTAAGAAATTATCTGCTGGAGGAACACCAGATGTGCGGATAATTGTTTATAACAAAGTGCCAGTAATGGCCATGTTGCGTTTACCAACAGAGGAATCTGAAGGTAAAGCTAACTTACACATGGGAGCAATTGGATTGGGAATTGATATTGCTACAGGAATTACGACATATGGTGTTTACAAAAATGAACTCATTAAACGATTCCCCGATAGTGTAAAAAAAGTAAACGGTATATTTATTCCTCACTGGAACAAACTAATGTTGATGGCCGTAAAAACACAAATTATCAGTAAACTGAAATATTTGTCCGTAGATATGTTAATTGATAAGGATAAAGGCCCAGTGGTTTTGGAACTGAACGATCAACCTGGACTATCGATTCAACTTGCTAATATGGCTGGTCTCCGAAAACGACTGGAAAGAGTAGAGGGTTTAAAAATTGATACTCCCGAAAAAGGAGTGAAAATTGGTAGAGCCTTATTTGCTTCCGAGTTCGCTAGTCGAGTGAAATTTGATACCATGGAAAAACCGGTGGTATCTGTTTTTGATCAAGTATTTCTAAAATCTTTTGGAGGGAAACGGCAGACAGTAAAAGTAAAACTTGATACGGGGGCATATAGTACAAGCATTGATAGAAGATTGGCTGAAAAAATGGACTTACTTAATCCAAAGAACGTGATAATGGAAAAAAATTTCCGTTCAGCTCTTGGAGAACAAATGAGACAAATTGTGGGGGTGAATTTCCGACTTAAAGGTGTCAAAATTAAAACAGTGGCTTCAATTACCAATAGAGGACATCTTGATTATCAAATGATAATTGGTCGTAGAGATTTAAAGGGATTTTTGGTTGATCCTATTTCCGATGAAGTTGATTAAAAAAAATAATATAGATGAAAATAGCCGTTTTTTATAGAATAGATTTTGAAGAGACGAGAGCTCGTATGGATGAAGAGGCGGCAAAACTAGAATTGGACTTAACCTGGATAAGATATAAAGAATTGAAAGTTATTGGGGCGGATATTTTGTGGAGAGAAATCAATATTGCCGATTTTGATGGTTGGTATTTTCGTGCAGTAGGAAACGAATTGGAGTGGAGCAAACTACTGCAACTTTACGCAAAAAAACACAACATACCCGTAATTGACGATTATTTGTTATCTGAAGGGCCTTTGCGAAGATTCAAATCGGTGATGAGTTGGCAGTTACAGGATGCCGGTGTCAAGTATCCAAAATCGAGTTATGTGGAAAGTATGTCAGATTTGGAAAAAGAATTAAAAAACTGGGATTTTCCTTTGATTGTAAAAATGTCAAAAGGAGGTAGACATGGGATGGGTACATTTTTCTTGAAAGAAATGGCTGATTTTAAAAACCTGGAAGATAAACTTATTTCCAGAGATGAGATGTCTGAAGCCGAAGGGAAGAAAGGAATAGATCTGAGAGGATTCCTGATTCAAGAATATATTGCCAATGATGGGGATTATCGAGTGATGACTGTGGGATACAAATGCATCGGAGGATTTAAGAGGATGCCTAAGGTGGAAAAATTAG
This sequence comes from Candidatus Collierbacteria bacterium, assembly GCA_903884375.1. Lineage (GTDB taxonomy): Bacteria > Patescibacteriota > Microgenomatia > UBA1400 > MFAQ01 > UBA2277. The sequence goes on from CAISER010000024.1 coordinate 43,020, forward strand.
TATTGAATCAAAGTGAAGGAAACTCGGTTGGACTTACGGAAGTACCAGTGAAAATAGCTAAAGTTGCTGAAGACGCAGCAAGAGTGTTGGGTGTGGAAATCGCCGGAACTGATTTGGTGATTAGTGATAAGACGGGTGAAGTTTATTTAATTGAAGTGAATGAAGCACCTCAATTTAAAGTATTTGAAAAAAGGACAAAAATTAATGCGCCGAGAATTATATTGGAGTACTGTACAAAAAAGTTTAGAAAATAATATGAAGATCTTAATTTTAACCAGATTTAGGGGGGAGTATGAGCCAAGAAGATTAGCTGAGGAGGCGAAAGGAAAAGGGTATGAGGTGGACAGGGTTAATTATGAACACGTTCGTTTGGGAGTAAGCCCTTTGGGGAAACCGGTAATTGACTTAATGACCGGAAGAAAAATTGAAGATTATGATTTAGTGATTCCTCGTGCAGCGTCAAAAAGAGGAGGCGAGTCGATGATGGGAGTTAAGTCGGTGATATTAGAGTACATCGATAAATTAACAAGGAATAAACCAAAAGTAATTAATGGAGAAAGTTTTAGACTTTATCCTTTAATGGGGAAACTAGAGCAAGGAATTCTATTAGCACAGGCAGAAATGCCGGTTGTGCCATTTGCTTCGTTTAACGGGAAAAAAGGATGGAAGAGATTTTTGGAAGTGGTGAGCAAACGGAAACAGCCATTCTTGCCGGTAATGGTTAAAGCGCGTTTTGGAAGCCATGGAAAAAATGTAAAATTAGCCGAGACTTATGATAAGTTGGTGAAGTTGTCGCAAAAATATAGTGAAGGAGATGTGTTGATTCAGCCTGTTTTAACAGTTCGTCGATGGTATCGAGTGTTGGTATTAAAAGGGAAAGTATTGGGAATGATGAAGCATAGACAAAAGGATAAGTTTCAGACTGAGACAATTCAAATTGAAACGGCTTTAATTAAACCTAAGTTTACCGTAGAACAAATGAAAGAGCTGGAAATATTGGCAATCAAAGCGACGAAAATATTGAAGGCGGATTTTGCTGGATTGGATGTAGCATGGGATGAAACACTACAAGGATGGAGAATTTTTGAAGTGAACAGAACTGCGCAGTTTAAATGGTTTGAAAAAGCATATCCGGATATTAATGTGGCAAGAGAGATTGTTGGATAAATTTGGAGAGGCAAAGAAAGCAATAAAAAGGGCGTTAGGCTTTACAATTGAGGGGTGAAGAGATTAATTGTTTTTGTCTTGGTTGTTGTTTTGTATGGAGTGGGAATTTTTGGCGGATTTATCCAAGATGATCTAAAGGTGATTCCCGGAGATCCTGAAATGGGGAGAGTGACCGCTTTGGCATCTTCCTTTACAAGGCCATATTACTACATGGATGGAGGAAACGCTGGTGCTTATCGACCGATTACAAGTTTTAGTTTTTATTTAAATGCTCTATTAACCGGTAATAAAGCATGGGGGTTTCGGTTGGTAAATATATTACTTTATGCAAATGTATGTTTATTAATTTTTGAACTACTTAAAAAATTGTTTTCGAAAAACATTGCTTTTTTGGCTGCGATGTTATTTATTGTGTTACCAATTCACACTGAAGCGGTTAACAATATTGTGGGGAGAGCGGAGATTTTATCTTTAGGATTTGTTATTTTAGCGATATTGAAACAAGAACAAAGAAAATGGGAAATGAGTGCAGGAATGTTTTTGTTGGCTTTGTTTTCTAAAGAAACGGCAATTATTGGTTTACCGATATTAATTTATTTGATAATTTTGAGGAAAGAAACTATTGAGACAAAAATGGGAATTATTTCTTTTTATGTATTAATTATGGCGTGTTATTTGGTTTTGAGAATAATGATATTGGGAAGTGGCGGTCTGGAAAATAACGCGACAATGGTAGAAAATCCTTTAAAGTATGTGACGACTTCACAGCGAGTAATGAATGCTTTTTCCTTGGTTCCTTTTGGTATTGGCAAAGTTTTTTTCCCTTTTCAGCTATCTTATGATTATTCCTTTAATGAATTGAAGTTGATGACAAATTGGTTTAACCGACAAGTAATAATTGGCATTGGTTTGGTGTTATTGTCTTTGGGAAGTATGTTTACAAACTTGAGAAAAAACAAAATATGGGTACTGGGGCAGGTATTTTTTTGGGGACCATTAATAATTACCGGAAACTTTGTGTTTCCTATCGGGACAATTTTTGGAGAGAGGCTTTGGTTTTGGCCGAGTTTGGGATTAGTAATGATGGTGGTGAGTATTATTAATCGGTATAGATTTATTCATTGGTTCCACTCCCTCACAATAATGATGTCGGTTTTAGTAATGGTGTTTTTTGTTGGGAGAACTTTTGTTCGCAACTTGAACTGGTTATCTCAAGATAGTTTGTTTATTCATGATGCCTCGTATGTAAAAGAGAGTGTGCTTACACAGAATAATGCAGCAGCGATGTATATGATAAGGAATGATTTGGTAAAAGGAAAAGAATATTTGGATAAAGCAGACACAATATATCCAAAATATCCAGAATTAATGAATAACTGGGGAATGTATTTTTTGTGGAAGGGAGACAAGGAGAAGTCTAGACAAAAATTTGAAGAATGTTTAATAGAAAAACCAGGATATTATTTATGCGAGAGTAATATTAATTTATTAAAGTAGGATAAAATAAGCTATGGAAAACCAACCATTTGATAATCAATCTTTTGTGATGGAGAGTGTAAAGCCACTGGCAATGTCAGCAAAGAAAAGAGACACCTTACAAGAAAGTGTGGAAAAAATGAAAGAGATAGTTCCAGTGAAAGTAGAGGAACAATCGAAAAATATTACTGAAACAAAATAGTATTCAAATTGTGAAAAAGGTAGCGGTAGGAATTTCCGGTGGTGTAGACTCGGCGGTGGCGGCCTTGGCATTAAAACAGCAAGGATATAATGTTACGGCCGTTCATCTTTATTGTTGGCCACCCAAAAGTGAGATTGATAAAGACGGTTTGACAAGAGAAGAGTGGATTAAAAAAAATGGTTGTCGTGCTGACGAGGATAGAGATTTTGCTTTAAAAACAGCGCTGGAGCTTGAAATTCCTTTTAAGATCTTGGATTTTTCGGAGGAATACAATTCGAAAGTAATTAAATATTTTTATGATGAGTATGAGGCAGGGAGAACACCAAACCCAGACGTGATGTGTAACTCGGAAATAAAATTTGGCTTGTTTTTGAGTTGGGCATTGGAGAATGGATTTGATTATATTGCGACCGGGCATTACGCCAAACTCGATGATGATAAATTGATGATTCCTGAAGATAAACATAAAGATCAAACGTATTTTCTTTGGAAATTGACACAAAAAGAATTAGCACATACATTATTTCCTTTGGGTGAGTTTTCCAAAACCGAGGTAAGACAGATGGCGGAAAAGGCGAATTTGAGTGTAGCCAAACGTAAGGATTCACAAGGAATTTGTTTTGTGGGAAATGTGGAAGCTCGGGAGTTTTTGGCCAGAAGATTGAAAAAAAATCCTGGAAAGGTTTTGAACAACGATGGACGGGAAATTGGGAAACATGATGGAATTTGGTTTTATACAATTGGTCAACGAGGCGGTTGGGAAATAACACCTGAAGCTCAGAGAGAGTTTGCGGAGGATGGAGTCACTCCAGTTTTTTATGTTATAAAAAAGGACGCAAAAGATAATGTATTAGTCGTGGCGGAGGAAGGTGAGGCAAAAAGTGATCAATTTGAAGTCGGTGATATTAATAATATTTCCAAGACAAAATGGAATATGAATAATCTGATAGTGAGAGTCCGACATGGAGGTGAATTAATTGGAGCTAGGGGAATGGAAAATAACGAGGGTTTATTAGTATTTTTGGATAAACCAATAAGAGGAATAGCCAGTGGACAGAGTGCGGTGTTTTACAAAGAAGATGGAGAATGTTTGGGGGGCGGAGTAATTGAGTAAAGATTTGGTATATTAAAGAGTGAAAACAAAACAATTCGAGTATTTGATTGTAGGGGCGGGACCGGCAGGTATATTTGCATGTTTGGAACTTCTTAAAAGGAAGGTTGATGGGTCAAAAATTGCCTTGTTTGATATGGGTTCAAGATTGGAAGATAGAAAGAAGGGTGATGTAATGACCGGGTTTGGTGGTGCTGGAACATATTCAGATGGAAAATTGCATTACACACCTAAACTTTCACACGAGAGAACTTTTCATCTAATTGATCCAGATGATTATCAAAAGATTTTAGACGAGGTAGAAAAAATATTCGTCGATTTTGGAGTTAATTCGGAATATTACCCTAAAAATATGGAGGAAGTTGAGGAAATGGTAGCCGAAGCAGAGAGAAACGACGTGGAATTGGTGGTTCGAAAGGCCCAACATGTGGGAACAGATAAGCTCAAAGAAGTGGTAGCAAAAATGCAAAAGTTTTTGTTGGATAAGGAAGTGCACATATTTTGTAAGACAGAAATTACGGATTTAATGATGAAAAAGGGAGAAATTTATGGAGTAATCGATAAAAAGAAGCATAAGTATTTTGGGAAAAAGATATTGTTGGTTCCTGGTAGAGTAAATGCTTTGTGGTTGCAAAAATTGGGGAGCAAACATGGAATTAAGTACCAGTATGACATGGTGGAGATAGGAGTAAGAGTGGAGTTTCCGCAGTCTATTATGAAAAAGTACGCAGAAGCTTTGTATGAGATTGTGTTGAAGGTGCGTACAAAAACATTTGATGATGTGATGAGGACTTTTTGTTCGTGTCCTAATGGAATGGTAGCTGTGGAAACTTATCCCGAGTATGTTTGTGTGAATGGACATTCATTGTCGGACCATAAGAGTGTAAATTCAAATTTTGCTTTTGTATGCGAAGTGCATTTGACCGAACCGGTAGAGAATTCGATTGATTATGCCGAATCTATTGCAAAATTAGCCACGACGATTGGAGGAGGGAAACCTATTTTGCAAAGACTAAAAGACCTACAAAAAGGTAGAAGAAGTACCTGGAGCCGTCTTGCAAAATCAATGGTACATCCATCACTGAAAGTGGTAACTCCAGGAGATATCTCGATGGCTTTGCCACACAGAATAGTGGTGAATATTCTGGAAGGACTGGAGAAACTGGACACTGTGATGCCTGGGATAAATTCGGGGTCGACTCTTTTGTATGCACCGGAAGTAAAGCTTAGGTCATCAAAAGTAACGATGACTAAAAATATGGAGACAACCTTGAAAGGGGTCTATGCAGCAGGAGATGCAGCGGGAATTTCTGGCTCGATTACTGGCGCGGCAGCGACAGGAATTATGGCGGCAAGGGGAATGTTGAAGAAATAAAGTTTAATTTGACATAAACCCATAGTAATGATATTATACGCAGGTACTTTATTTTTAGGAGGAGGATTAGTAATGATCAGCATTACGATACCGGAGACGGTAAGCTTAGAGGCTCTGCCTCTGGAAAGCCTTTTTCGCTTGGTGGTTTATTGCAAAAGAGGCGGAACGCGCCGCCAGGACCACGGAACGCGTGGAAATGGCAAAACAAACCGGGACAGATATGGAAAAATCGCCGCAAGTAAGCGGAGAGATTTCCGGGCGAGTGGTTGCTTTTAATTGAAAGTTTTGATAAACCCCGGGTTGCCGGGGTTTTATTTTGGTTTAGTCACTTCCCTTTATTATTTATGGCAGTTCAAGGGGTAACAAAGTGATTATGTACAACAACAAAGGCTGACTGGGTACGAAAAAAGGAGGCCGTTTTGGCCTCCTATTGAAAATTACTTGGATATTCGACTAGGCTCGATGAGACTAAAAAATATAAGTCTGACCTTACGACCTTTATTATTTATTTTCGTTTCCTCTTCTTGAATTTCGACATCATCGACACAAAATGGTTTTTGGAGAGTAATTATTTTATTTAAAATGTATGAATTACGATCTGCAGTATACTCAAAAACCAGAAAATAGGTATACATTGTTCCTCCTTGAGATTAAAGAACTGAGATGGGAAGATAATACTATTATTGTCCCATAATGTCAATTAAATGATTTGATGATTAATAATCAAAGTGGTGGTATTTCCAGATAGATTTATGATAAAATATTGGTGTTCGTGAGGGTAATAAATTTCCTATTTTGGAAGTTCTTGTTTGTACTTGCCAAACGTAAGCTTGGTTGTTACAATAACGGAGCTCTTTAACAAGTGAAGCAGCCAAATATGCACTGGGTGCATATTTGATACTATTTTTTTGTCATTTGAAAAGTGGCAGAGAGTGACGTTTAAAATTCAATTTTAATTGAGAATTTGATCCTGGTTCAGGATGAATGCTGGCAGTGTACCTTAAGCATGCAAGTCGAACGGAGGAGGCCGCAAGGCCGAATCAGTGGCAGACGGGTGAGGATCGACAGGAACCTACCTTTTGTTGGGGAATAGCTCGCCGAAAGGCGAGATAATACCGCATAAGATCGTAAGATGAAAGGCCTTAACCGGCCGACGATAGATGGGCCTGTTTGCTATCAGCTAGTTGGTGAGGTAATGGCTCACCAAGGCTATGACGGCTAGGGGACGTGAGAGCGTGGTCCCCCACAATGTTACTTAGACACGGAACATACACCTACGGGTGGCAGCAACTGGGAATTTTGCACAATGGACGAAAGTCTGATGCAGTGACACTGCGTGTAGGATGAAGGCCCTCGGGTCGTAAACTACTGTGATAGGGGAAAAAATTTTGATGGTACCCTATTAGAAAGTACTTGCTAACTACGTGCCAGAAGCCTCGGTAATACGTAGAGTACAAGCATTATCCGGATTTATTGGGCGTAAAGAGTATCGTAGGCGGTCTATTAAGTAATGGGTTAAAGCCCGGGGCTCAACCCCGGAGATGTCCGTTAAACTGGTAGACTTGTGGATGTTCGGGGTTGCTAGAATTCTTGGTGGAAGAGTGAAATCTGTTGATATCAAGAAGAATACCAAAAGCGAAGGCAGGCAACTAGAACATTCCAGACGCTGATGAACGAAAGCTAGGGGAGCGAAAGGGATTTTGACTAGTCCCATTACGTAGTAATACGTAATTAAAGAATCGGCTATATCGGTGAAAGTCCTTGTACTTTCGGTTTACTTTCGGGTAAACTGAAGATGTGAGGAAAATACCGAGGGAAGTTTTTAACTATAAAAAGAATGAATTTTGTTTAACTAAAACTCAAAGGAGCGTTTTGATTGGAACAATGCTAGGTGATGGTGGTTTGAGATTTCGGGGAAAGAATTGTCGTTTGCATATCAAACATAGCCTTAAACAGCTAAGCTTGGTAAATTACAAATGGCGTATTTTTGAACCTATTATCTCAATGAAAGTAAGAAAGTTTTCTCAGAAAGTCGGCATTAATGACTACAACTTTGCCGAGTTTGTGACTTTAACTCATCCAATTTTTACCCATTATTATCAGTTGTTTTATAAAAACCACAAGAAAGTTGTTATCTCATCGATAGCATCTGCAATTGATCCTTTGGTACTTGCTGTCTGGATTATGGATGATGGCTCGGCAGAATATGCCGGTTTATCAATCCAAACCCACAGTTTTTCTGAAGTAGAGGTAAGTTTACTTATCAGTGCTATTAAGAAAAACATTGGGATTCAGGCGTCGAAGCGAATTAATAAAGGAAAATATATTATTTATTTCCCCTTTAGAACTTTGCATGAATTAAAAAGTAAGTTGGGCAAGTATATCTTGCCTGAATTTGAATATAAATTTATTCCATATAGAGAAAAACCCCGTAGAGACTGTACGCCGGACTCCGATTTATCGGAGCATGATACAGTCCGATCTGTGCAGTAATGTACAGAGTTAATCAGAAATGATTAGCCGCCCAGACAACAGTCGTGGGTTAGTATTCCACTTTCGTGGAAGAAGTAACAGTTATGTAGAGACCCCTGTAGTCCTAGCCGTAAACTATGAACACTAGCTATTTCCCGTAAGGGGAGTGGTGTAAGCTAACGCGTTAAGTGTTCCGCCTGGGGAGTACGACCGCAAGGTTAAAACTCAAAGGAATTGACGGGGAAACGCACAATCAGCGTGCCATGTGGTTTAATTGGATACGAAACCTTGAACCTTACCTAGATTTGACATGTAACTGCTAAGCCATAGAAATATGGCCTCCTTCGAGGGTGTTACACAGCTGCTGCATGGTTGTCGTCAGTTCGTGTCGTGAGGCGTCGGCTTAAGTGCCGTAACGAACGCAACCCCTGTGCTATGTTAAATATCCATAGCAGACTGCCTTGGATTTTTCCAAGGAGGAAGGAGGGGATGACGTCAAATCAGCATGGCGCTTATATCTAGGGCTACACACATGGCGTAATGGGTGGGACAACGGGATGCCAAGGCGCGAGCCGGAGCTAATCCTTATAAACCCATCCTCAGTTTGGATTGCAGGCTGCAATTCGCCTGCATGAAAGGGAGTTGATAGTAATCGCGGATCAGCAACACCGCGGTGAATACGTTCTCGTTTCTTGTACACACTGCCCGTCAAGTCAACAAAGTCAGTAGTGCCCGAAGTAGGTACCCATAACCGCAAGGGTTGGGCCTCCTAAGGTAAGACTGGCGATGGGGGCTAAGTCGTAACAAGGTATCCGTACTGGAAGGTGCGGATGGATCACCTCCTTTCTAGGAGTGTTAGGGCACACGAGCCCGAAACATGCGCCGCACTATTGGTCAATGAGTGATTATAAATAAAATTGACCTTGACTCACTGTCACATCTCAGATATTTTGGATTTACTTAGAAAAAGCTCCACTTGGGAGCTTTTTTTGGTTTTA
>CAISER010000025.1 GCA_903884375.1 Candidatus Collierbacteria bacterium
ATATTCATTATCGAAATGTTATTCCTGCGTTTCCTCTAATATCAGCTCACAACTTCGTTATAATGCTTGGATATAACGGCAGTATCTTCGGCTAGGGGTAGTAGAACCTGAGATCGTCACTCAGTACCACGACCGTAAATACTTTTATTTGTATTGAGAAGATTATCTGTAAATAACAGATTCTTTTTCCGGCAGTATTCCATCAATAAAATTTGCTATTTTTATTACTAATTTTTCAAGAACCTTTGTCTGTCTTTTTACAACATCTTGAAAAACTCGATTCCTTTTTTTATTTAACTATAAAATATTTGGGAGGCAGGAATCATTTCCACTTCGATAACAGTGCTATTAAAGAATACTTTGCCTCTGGTAAATCGGAGTTGGAGTGATATATTTTGTATTAATGAAAAAAGAACGAAAAGACTATCCACCTTGTGAAGCGCCAATCCATAATGAAGACTGTGACGGTATTGGCGGCACCGTTGATCATTTCACTCCTATGTGTATTGCCAAATTGTGGGGATGGAAAAATGAAGAAATTAATGCCAAGGAAAATATCCAACACCTTTCAGTTGCCTGTCATAGAGAAAAAGATAAAACAACAGAAGCAAGATTAACTTTAGCGAGGCAACAACTTAGAGGTGCCTATATTAGTCTCGATTATTACAAAACGATTGAAGATCCAAATTTTCATTTGGAAAGACAAGATAAATTACCAATGCCAAAAAAAGAAAAGCATAAAAAACATCGAAATAAAATTAATCGTAATCCTGGAGAAGTTGGATAGTCTAATAGACTATCACGACTATCGTCATAAATATTATTTAATTTTTCATTTATTTATAGACAGTGTTGAATATGAAGATTAACCAATATAAGGTTAATTCCAATTAGTTGAGCGTACCAGTTTCCTGATATTTAAGGTTGACTAATATCCTATATATGTTATAATCTTGCTTGTTCATTCACATATTAAAGGAGGTGTCTAATGGATAAAAGGGCATTCGAAAAGCCTTTTTCAAGGCGTGATTTTATTTTTTTTGTGGCTGCAACCGGATTAGGGATAACCGCCTGTTCACAGGGCCAAAAGTTCGGTATAAACACAAACCAAACACAAATATCTGCTACCGAAGATATCACGAATTTTACTCCAACTGCTGAAGCCACGAGAGTAATAACTACCACCCCAGAGGTTCAGCCGACACAGTTTGTGTCAGAAATTGAAAGACAAATTGATAAATGGGGAGTAGCCGAAAAGATTCCTGCTTTCGAGTTTCATGGTGATAAATATGACATGTATGACGGAAGATATGCTATGACACCCGAAAGTTTTGTTGATCAAATGGTTTGGTTTAAAAACAATGATTTTCATGCGGTAACCGGGCCAGAACTTACATTATTTTCGGATGGAATTATTGACTTACCCAAAAGATCTGTCATTTTAACAACAGACTCAGGTAAAGGTTCAATTAACTCTATGCCAAGAGTTATTCCGGTACTTAAGGAAACGGGAATGCACTTCCATTCTTTTATTTGGACTGCAGATATGATTCCTGAGTGTCCAACATGGGAAGTTTTTGAAGAAGGAATCCGACAAGGAGTGTTAACAATCGGATCACATTCGGAAAGACATGGAGATTTTGCACAATATACTGCCTATGGAATGGTAAGTGAATTAAATAACTCAAAAAATAAGATCGAAGATAGACTTGGTATCACAATAAATTCAATTTCATGGCCATTAGAAAGTTGCCCTGTTTTTGCAAGTGACCTGGTTAAAATAGGCTATCGATACGCTTTTGGAGGCTATTCGAGAGATAAAGTAATAGATCTCGCGGTTAAGAAAGCAGACAAAAATCCGTTCTGTTTACCGAGAATTTTTCCTCCTAACGAAGAAGGTATCTCAATGAGGCCAAAAGGTCTCACTCTAAAAGAAATTATGGAGTTATATATTGGCGAAGAGATATCTTAGTAAAATTGTTAAAAAAATACCCCCGGCGTTTATGCTGGGGGTTTTTGTTTTTTATTGAAAGGGACTGCCGTCCTTTACCTCCGCGCCAACGGCATCAAATATGGTGACGTAGAGAAACTCTGGCTTTGACTGCCCTTTAATTTTGGGGTCGAAAGTGGAGAGGTTCCATTTATTATCACCAAGATACTTATACATCCCCGCTACTTGGTGTAGCGTCCTTCCTAAACGAGGGCCTTTTTGCATTGAGGGAACAAATTCTGCAAAAATTGGTTCTCCCTTTTTGTTATAGCCTAATAAGATTACGACATGGCTATATTCATTGTTCCCATTGTGATTAATCCTTGTTTGAAAATAGATTAATGCACCGGGATTGATACTGCCCCACAATTTTCCATCAAGTAAATCATTAACGGTTACTTTTATTACTTGGTTGGGGACATTTTTTTCTAGCCAAGCGACTTGCATGACAGTACTTGCCCAAGGAAATTCTTTTACATCTGCATTGGCATAGTCTTCAGGCCGACTGACAGCCAAGCCAAGTTTTTCAATATACCGACTGGCATAGGTACTACAATGGGCATTTTTCTCCCAGTTATACCCTTGGCCGTTGAAGGAATTTGCAGCATCGTTTGCTGCCTTTACAGCCGTCTTTGTGTATCCTTGAGGGTCATCTACCAAATCGAATGGCAGAAGACCTTGTCCGTGAACTGGACTAGCTGCCGTCAATACAAGCACGGCAACGATAAATATCACTAATTTCCTCACTTTATCCTCCTTTAAGGTGCTAGTTTTGATTAAACTGCGAGAATTATACCCATTACGAGCTTAATAGTTAACTATATAGGTTATTGCCGAAATTACTCAAATGCTTGGAAGTGGTGGTTGGTCTGGAAAAATATTATAAAGATAGGTCTTATTATTCGAAATAATTAAGATAAAATTAAATAATGAAAATTTTAGTAACAGGAGGCGCCGGTTTTATTGGCTCACATCTTTGTAAAAGATTGTTGGCCGAAGGAAACGAAGTGATTTGTGTAGATAATTTTTTTACCGGACGAATTAAAAATATAAAGGAATTAAAGAAAACTGACAATTTTTTGGTTGTTAAGCAAGATATTACAAAACCTTTGAAGTTTTCCGGTCTGGATAGAATATACAACTTGGCTTGTCCGGCTTCTCCTCCTGCTTACCAAAAAGATCCAGTTTTTACTTGGAAAACATGTGTTCTTGGTATGTTGAATGTATTAGAACTGGCAAAGAAAAATGACGGTTGTATTGTTTTACAAGCTTCAACATCAGAAGTGTATGGAGATCCCTTGCAACACCCACAAACGGAAAATTATCGTGGAAATGTTAACCCCGTTGGGATTCGCTCTTGTTATGACGAAGGGAAAAGGGCAGCCGAAACATTGATGATGGATTACCATCGAAAATATAAAATACCGGTAAGGATAATTCGAATATTTAATACCTATGGGCCTAATATGGATCCAAAAGACGGCAGAGTGGTAAGTAACTTTGTGGTTCAAGCGTTGACCAACAGAAATATTACGATTTATGGTAACGGAACACAAACGAGAAGCTTTCAATATATTGATGATTTACTTGAGGGAATGATAAAAATGATGGAAAACAAAGTTAATTTTTCCGGTCCAGTAAATATTGGGAATCCGGTAGAGTTTAGTGTAAAAAAATTGGCAATAACTGTTTTACAAATGATCCCTAAATCAAAAAGTAAGATTGTTTATAAAAATATCCCTGATGATGATCCAAAACTAAGAAGGCCTGATATCACTTTGGCTAAGGAAAAATTATTATGGGAACCAACCGTAAAATTAGAAGACGGACTGATTCCTACAATCGCCTATTTCAAGTCTGAAGTGCTGGGGTAAATAATTGGTTGGCCATAGTCATATATTTTTATAGGAAAGATTTCTTTTTTGATAAGAATATTGTCTTTGTAGGTTATTTTTAATATCTCTCCGAGACGGGTTTCGTCTGACCACATTTGATCAAAAATGAGATTCCCGAGAGAGTAATATATTGGTTTTCCTTGATAGATTTCATCAGTTTGAACCCAGTGAGGATGATGGCCAACAACAATATCAGCACCGGAATCTATTGCAAGATGACCTAGAAATATTTGGCGGTTGTTTGGTTTGTTTTGATATTCCCATCCCCAGTGGAAGGTAGCAATAACAATATCTGCAGAGAGTGCGGCTTCGGATATTTGAGCCGACATAAAATTTTCGTCTAATTGGGGGAAATCAGAAAATGATATTAGAGCAATTTTCACATTCTTTACTGTATTAAAGACCGGTTTGCCAAGACCAATCGGGGTGATACCGTTATTGGTGAGTATAGAGATTGTTTCATCAACTCCTTTTTGTCCCTGATTGCCGATGTGATTATTAGCAAGAGAAGCGAAATCCACTCCAGCGTAAACCAAACCAAATACACTTTTGGGGTCAGCACAAAAAATCATGCCTTTATCGGTTGGACGACAATCCGTAATAAATGGAGATTCCAAATTGATGATGGATATATCTGCTTCGGATAAAAGTGAGGTGATATTTTTGAAAGGCCAAGTCGGGTCGGCGTATTTTTGGATACGGGTATTAACGGAACGACCCAGCATAACATCGCCAGTGAATATGAAAGTCAAGGGGGAAGAAATATTAGGAAAAATTAATTCCGGAAGACGACCGGTGATGGGTAATGGTTTGGCGGAATAAAAAAATATTCCAATAAATAATCCAAGGATAAAGAGAAAAAACAGCTTTAAATAACTGCTCATGAGGACATTATCCTCTATTTGATGTTTTAACTCTTTGGAGACTGACCCCGGAGTACCGAGGACGAGTTGCTCCGCAAGTCGTCCGAAATTAACGTTTCGGACTTTGTTTCTTGGCACGAGCACGACCACCTTGACCGGCTTTTCTGGTTTCTTTCATTCGAGGATCACGAGTAAGGAAGCCCTTGTCACGCATTAATTTTTTATATTTTTCCGAATCAGCTTTAACTAACGCTCTACCAATACCATGCATAATAGCTTCTGCTTGGCTCATAATGCCGGATCCAGCAACTTTGATCGAACCAGTATATTGACCAAGAACATCAGCAATCACAAATGGGGAGTGAATCATTTTTTTGATAGTTTCTCCTTTGAAGTAGGTGGAGAGGGGTTTGCCATTAATCGTAAGCTCTTGTTTACCTGGCCAGATTCGAACACGAGCAATCGCAGTTTTACGCCGACCAACAGCCGAAAAATAATCTTTGGGCATAGCCAAAAGCCCTTTTTTAACCGGTGTTGTTTTGACCGGTTTGATAGCTACTTTGGATTTTTTGGTTAGTTTTTGTGCCATATTTATTTTGCGGGTTTTTTGTTAAGACCAAGTTCTTGAGAATAGGGATGTTTATCATCAATGAAGATTTTTAAGCGACGTTGTCTTGTTTGTTGGTGTTTGTCTTTTGGAAGCATACCCTTGATAGCTTTTTCGATAACTTTTCGTGAGTCTTTAGCCATAAGTTGCTCAAGGGAAATTTCTTTGAGACCACCAGGAAAACCGGAGTGAGAATAATAAATTTTATCAGTTAGTTTTTTGCCGGTAACTTTAATTTTGTCGGAGTTTATGGCGACAACGTAATCACCTTGATCTAGATGAGAACCATTTAAGGCCTTACCTTTACCCATTAATAGTGTGGCAATTTTAACAGCAGCACGTCCAAGAATCTGGCCATCGAGATCAATAAGATGCCATGTTCTTTTAATATCTTGAGGTTTTAGCGTAGTTGTTTTCATAAAGGTTATTTAGCTTTTTTTTCTTTTTTGACAACTTTTTTGTCTTCTTTTTCCTGAGTGACTTTAGTTTTTTTATCTATCACTTTTTTCTCAACAACCGGCGGCATAGCCATCAAACTTAGAGTGGCAATGGAAGTGGCATCACCTTTTTGAATGGACACTTTTTGGATGGTGGTAAAACCACTTTTGCGAGTACCCATAACCGGGATAATGGCATCGATAAGTTTGTTAGCTGACTTTGGTGAACCGAGAGCAGCGGCGACATTTCGACGAGATGCGAGTGTCCCCTCTGTAGCTTTGGCGGCAAGTTTATCAAACAATCTCTTGATTATTTTAGCTTTGGTGACCGTAGTTGTTAGTTTTCCATTTTCAATGAGTGAACGTAACTGAACCCTAAACAAGGATTTTCTTGAATTTGAGTCACGGTTGAGTTTGGAAATGATTGAGTGATGACGTCGTCCCATATTTATTCAATAGTAATGCCCTTTTCACCAGCTTTTTCAATAACCTGCAAAGCAGATTTTTCGCCTAAGTTTTTGACTTTTTTGAGGTCAACCAGTGAGAGAGCTTTAAGATCTGATAATTTGTTGATATCGGCTTTTTTAAGAGCATTGAGAACACGTGTCGGAAGATCAAGATCGTCTACGAAACCAGCGGTTTCAATGATTGATTTTGATTTTACTTCCTTGATATAGGCTTGTTCGGAGTTGACATAGTCAAAGAAACTAGTAAGTATACGGGCAGCTCCTTTTACCGCTTCTTCCGGGGTGATCGTACCATTGGTTGTAAGAGCCAAACGAACCTTGTCATAATTACTGGAACGACCGACACGGGCAGCTTCGATTGTATAGTTGGCTTTGATTACTGGTGAGAAAGAAGAATCTAAGGGAATGACACCAATTTCATCGGTAGCATTGTCTTCTGCAGCAACATAACCCATGCCTTTAGCAACAGTCACTATGGCTGAAAGTTTGGCTTTGGCTGATGTCAAATGACAGAGAATTGTGTTGGGGTTGGCTAAAGAAACATTGGCAGGGAGATCCAAATCCGACGCTTTAACAATGGTTTGTCCTGAAGCTTTGAGCTTAATTTCTACCGGCTCATCGGAGTCAACCTGAAAATTTAGTGTTTTTAAATTGAGGATTAATTCCAAAACATCCTCTTTCATACCTGAAAGGGTGGAGAATTGATGTGTGATCCCGTCAATTTTGACACGAATAGCGGCTCCTCCTTCAAGAGAGGTTAGTAAAACACGACGAAGAGCATTACCAAGAGTATGACCAAAGTTTTGTGGAAGCGGTTCGATAATAACTTCGGCGGTGTTAACAGCGATATCTTTGACTGAAACTTTGAAATTTGGTTCTAACATTTTCTTTTGTTTTTTTAATTACTAAATTAATTACCTTGAGTAGAACTCGATAATGAGATTTTCTTTAATATCACTGCCAATCTCATCACGAGTAGGAAGACGATCAATTTTACCTTCGGCTCCTTTTTTGGATAACCATTTGGCTGGGACGTTTTTTTCGGTCAGGTTGGGAGAGACAAAAGCAAATTTAGTGGATTTTTCAGAAAGTTTAATTGTTTGACCTGGTTTGGTAATGTATGAGGCAATATCGACTTTTTTGCCATCGACAGTGACATTCCCGTGAGTAACAAGCTGACGAGCCAAAGAACGGCTAGAAACAAATCCCAGACGGAAAATTATGTTATCCAAACGGGACTCGAGAAGTTGCATGAGAACTTCTCCGGTATTTTGAGCTGACTTAATAGCTGTTTCGTAGTAAGTGTGAAATTGATTTTCCAAAATTCCATATGAACGTTTGGCTTTTTGTTTCTCACGAAGTTGGATACCATATCCTGATAGACGGCCATGAGATCTTTTTTTACCATGTTGACCAGGAATTTGGGCACCTTTTTTTTCAATAGGACATTTGGGAGAGAAACAACGCTCTCCTTTTAGATAAAGTTTGACGCCTTCACGGCGACAAAGTCTGCATTTGGGGTCGATATATTTAGCCATGTTTTGTTTTCGTATTATTTATTAGACTCTTCTAGTTTTCTTTGGACGACAACCGTTGTGAGGAATAGGAGTGGTGTCGGCGAGTATATTAATTTCGATACCTGCAGTTTTGAGGACACGAAGGGCGGCATCTTTGCCTGGGCCTGGGCCTTTGAGGAAAACATCGACTGAAGTAAGACCTAAAGATTTGGCTTTTCTGGTGCCTTCTTCGATAATGGTGGTAGCTGCAAAAGGAGTTGAGCGTTTGGCACCTTTAAAACCACAAGTCCCAGCAGAACTCCAACAGATGACATCTCCATTCATATTAGTGAAGGAAACATAGGTTGTATTGAAAGTTGATTTCACGTACATTTTTCCTTGACCACTTTTGAAATGAACTGCAGAAGCCTTTTTCCCCTTGGAAGTTATTTTGGTGGCAGGTTCAACAGTTACCGGTTCGGTTATGGTTGGTTCGATTGTTTTTGTTTCTGGCATGTTAGTTATTTATTTCTTGGTTGCTGAGGCTTCTGTCTTGGTAGCGTCTTCTTTGGAAATGGCACCAATCGTTTTTCTCTTTCCTTTACGGGTACGAGCATTGGTACGAGTTCTCTGACCATGAACAGGAAGACCCATGGTGTGACGAAGACCACGATAAGCTTGAATTCGTTTTAGAGTTTCGATGTTGTCGCGGACTATTTTTCGAAGTTCACCTTCGGTAGGAAGAGCTTCAATGGCGGCTTGGATACTCTTGAACTCATCCGAGGTTAGGTTTTTGGTTCTAATGTTGGGATCAACTTTGGCTGTCTTGAGAATATCTTTAGCAACTTTGTCGCCAATGCCAAAAATATAAGTAAGAGCAATGTCTATTCTTTTTTCGTTTGGGATATCGATACCGGCAATTCTAGGCATATTTTATTTTTAGTTATCCTTGACGCTGTTTATGGCGTGGGTTGGTACAAATAATGAACACCTTCCCATGGCGTTTAATAATTTTGCAGTTTTTGCATCTGGGTCTGACTGACGATTGAACGCGCATGCGTGTTTAGTATTTAGTTAATAAATAGTTTTTGTATTATAAAGCAAACGGGGAGTTGAAATAGGTCAACCTTGCCGATAAGTGATTCTGCCTTTGTCGGTGTCGTAAGGGCTCATTTCAACCTTTACTTTGTCACCGGGCATTACACGAATGCGATATAGTCGCATTTTACCTGCAAGATGAGCCAAGATTTCTCTGCCGTCTTCGAGAGTTACCCGAAATTGTGTGTTGGGTAAAGCTTCGGAAACGACTCCGTTTACCTCAGTCATCTGGTTTTTAGCCATATTTTGTTGTACGAGCGTTATTGTATCAAATATAGGCATGTTTTGCTAGTGCCTTTTTGATACCGCTTTATTGGTTTGATTTTACTATAATTCCCTAAAAAATAGCCATCTCATTTAGGGATAATTATTAATTATTTTATGCCTGTGAGAACGAGTGGTCCATTGGCGGTAAGATAGACTGTTTCTTCATAATAGCCTGTAATGGATTTATCTTGGGTTGAAAGTGTCCAACCATCAGGATCTTCAACCAAGTGCGAATCTCCCATGGCATACATAGCCTCAATAGCGATTGTTTGGTCTGTTTGGAGTATGTCTTTTTTGTTTTGATTGTCGGCAAACACCGGGATGTAGGGATCCATGTGTAGTTTGCGGCCAATCCCATGACCTGTGAGGTCACGAATGACACTATAACCCCCAGCTTCGATAATTTGCTGCATAGCCAGACTTATATCAAAAACGGAGTTGCCTGGGAGAGCCATGGTTATGGCTTTTTGGAGAGCTTTTTGACCTATTTCAAGGAATTGGCTGATTTTGATATCTTTTGGCTCGATTTGAACCGTAATGGCAGTATCAAGATGATAACCATTATGGAAAAGTCCCATATCGATTTTGACAACATCACCGGGCTTGAAGGGGGTGGCATTTGGAATTCCGTGGACCATGCCTTCATTAATATTGATACAAGTAGCATGGTGGTAGCCTGGTTCCATTTTGAAAGAGGCTTTGTCACCACCTTCAGTAATCAATTTATCAGCCAACGCTTCAATTTCAATTGGAGTGATTCCGACTTTTGCGGCTTTTACAAGCTGAGTTTTAATCTCGGCAAGTCGGGCGCCACCTTCAGTCATAGCTTCCAACTTTGTCATTTTATTATTGTCAATTTACTAACAATATCATTGAAAATGGTCTGGATATCCGGTGTTCCATCTATTACCAAGAGTTTTCCTTGAGAACGATAATTTTCGATAATAGGAAGTGTAGTTTCTTCGTAAATTTTAAGTCTTTCGTTAATGGCGATTGGAGTGTCGTCTGTACGGTGTTCGATTTCGGCTCTTTTTCCGAGACGACGGAGACTTTCTTCTTTGGGAATTTCCAATAATATTACTTTGTCGATTTCGATTTTCTTTTCTTTAAAAAATGAATTCAAATACTCCGCTTGTTGAGAATCGCGGGGCGTTCCATCCAAAACAAAACCGGAAATAGCAGATAACAGTGCCGGTTCAAGAACTGAAACGATAGTTTCAAAAGGCATAAGTTTACCTGTTGTTAGAATTTTGGCAATAATTTTGCCTTTTTCTGAACCACTTTCCGCTTCATTTCGCAATAGTTCACCAGTAGAAATGTGTTTTAGACCAAATTTTTCTGAAAGTAGTTTGGCTTGAGTGCCTTTGCCAGAGCCTTGGGGACCTAAGATTATTAAATTCATTCTAATCCAAGAATTTATCGTAACTGTACATGAAAAGTTGAGAGTTGATGGTTTTTAAAATCTCAAGAACAACCGAGACAACGATGAGAATGCTGGTACCGCCAATGGCTAACGATGCTATACCAGTAAAGCCTGACATTATCGAGGGAAGAATGGCAACCAATCCGAGAAAACTGGCGCCAACCAAAGTAATACGGGTGAGAACAAAATTAAGATAGTCTACGGTATTTGGGCCTGGTCTGATTCCCGGAATAAACGAGCCGGAAGAACGAAGATCTTTGGCAATTTTTTCCGGATTGAATACAACGGCAGTATAGAAATAGGTAAAAGCAACAACAAGAACAAAGTAAAGAATATTGTAGAGAGCAGAACTGGGAGTAAGAAGACGACTAATCGTGGTAGCAAAACCAGCAAGAGCAGGTTGATTTACCCTACCCAATATCTGACTAAGCATCCCCGGAATAAGCATAAAAGAAACTGCAAAGATGATGGGAATAACACCGGCTTGGTTTAAACGAAGAGGTAAATGAGAACTGGCGACAGCACTGTATGACGAAGAACCTCCACGACGAGCCGACTGAATAGGAATTTCACGAACTGCTTCTCCGGTTCTCACAATCGCATAGATAGCGGCGATAGCAAAAATAAGAAAAATTAGATAGGAAAATATTTTAGTCTGATCTATAGTAGTAAGAGTTTGCATAAGATTTATCGGAATACGACTAACGATGCCAACAAAGATAATTAAACTAATACCGTTTCCCAGACCGTAATCGTTTAACTGTTCACCCATCCAAATAAGGAGAGAGGTTCCGGCGGCTAAGGTAAAAACGATTGAAGCCAGTTGTAGAGGATCTACTGTAGTAGTTAATCCCTGCTTTTGAAGAAGAAAAATAAGTGCTATACCTTGAAGAAAACAGAGAGGAATAGTGAGAAGACGAGTATATTGATTAATTTTTTGACGACCATAATCCCCTTCTTTTTGAAGAGCTTCAAGCTTGGGGATAACCATGCCGAGCATCTGGAAAATAATTGAGGCGTTGATGTAAGGGTTTAGACCAAGGGCCATAATGGAAAAGTTACCTAAAGTGCCACCAGAAAAGACGTCAAGAAGTGAGAGAAAGGCAGAGGAATTGAACATCTCTTTGAGGGCAGCGAGATTGATCCCTGGTGCCGGAACGTGGGCTACCAGGCGGAAAATAGCGATGATTATGGCAGTAAAAATTAGACGATTGCGTAGCTCTTTGATTTTTATGAGAGCACGTAGCGGAGCTAATATATTATTCATTGGTTTTATTTTATCAGGTTCGTAGTGCAATTAAGGCAATGTTGTAAACAAAATTGATGGGTGTTCGTTCTAGAATAATACCAGCACTTGCACAAGTGGCAAAAAGATTTACCCCTAAAGCTTCTGGATTAAAAATGACGTCACCTTGAATATCGGGCCTACCTGGAAGTTCGTTTTCAAGAAAATGTCTAAGTTCACTGCGGAGATGGTTTTGCCAGTGACGGGGATTTCTTAGGGCTCTATCCGTCCAGTCGGGATGTTTTTCTCTTTTTTGGGCCAAGTATTCGGCAAAATTAAAACGGATTGCAGCAATATGTGCTTCTTTTTGATAAATGTCGGGAAAGTATGGAACATGGGGAGGACAACCAGTTTTGTAATTCCAGTTTGGACAGCCTTGGGGATGATTGTAGTAAGCATCACGGCAATGGGCTTTGATTCGAGGATCACAAACAACTTCAACCGGACCAATAAATAATTTTTCTCTTTCGATAAATTTAATTTCTTTTTCAACAGACATCGTGGTGAAATTTTACACCATAAAAAAGACCCCTTGAGGGGCCTTTTTTGTTTTTAATTCTAGTTACTTAGAAAAGGTGTATTTTCCACCAGCTTTTTCGATGGCTTTGATAGCTCCGGCCGTGGCTAGAACATTGACTTCAAGAGCTTTTTCGAGCTTACCTGTGGCAATGATCTTGAAGCCACGTTTGGCTTCTTTGTCACTTACTTTGAAAGTTTTGACGAGGAGTGCAGCGTCAATGACGTCTTTGTCGTTGAAATATTTGGAGAGGATATCAAAGTTAACAGTGATTGGCTGAAGGTTAATGACTTGGAATCTGTGTTTACCTTTAATGAAAGGGGTACGACGGACGATTGGAAGCTGTCCACCTTCAAACCAAAGGGGCATAACACCACGGGTCTTTTGGCCCTTTTGGCCACGACCAACGGTGTGACCGCCAACTCCTGAACCATAACCTCGACCAAGGCGTTTTTTACCGGTTTTGACTGATTTGGGTAGATTAGATAAGTTCATAGGATTTAGGCTTTGGTTTTAAGTTCTTTTAAGAGTTTGTATTTCTTGGCAAGTGACTCAACCTGTTTTAAAGCTTTGAAGGTGGCTCTAGCGTTGGTAGTCTTGTTGTTTGATCCAAGGGCTTTACAGACAATATCAGTGACTCCTGCGGCCTCAACAACGGCACGGATTGAAGAACCGGCGATGATGCCTGTACCTTTAGGAGCTGGACGGAAGAGAACTTTACTGGCACCAAATTTAGAAATGGTCTCGTAAGGGATGGTACCGTTGACCAATGGAACTTGAACCAGATCACGATTTCCAAGACGAATGGCTTTTTTTATTGCATCGGCAACGTTTGGGGCTTTGGCCAGACCAAGACCGACTTTACCTTTTTTGTCACCGGTAACGACTAAGGCAGAGAAAGAAACGTTGGAACCACCTTGAGTCTTTTTACTAACACGGCGAATTTGAAGGACTTGCTCGAAACCATCAGACTGAGGACGTTCTCCTCGGCCACCACGGTTACTGTTGTTGTTTGAGTTGTTTGAAGGATTCATAAAATTTAAAATTTGATTCCTGATTCGCGAACGGATTCGGCTAAGATTTTAACTCGGCCATGGAAACGATAAGAACCGCGATCAAAAATGACGTTTTCGATTTTAGCTTCTTTGGCGGCTTTTCCTAATAAAGTTCCAATTTCTTTGGCTTGTTCCATTTTGTTACCCTTAAAATTTTTAAGAGTTTGGGAAGTTGCTGCAGCTAAGACATGTCCGTCTTTTCTAATAATTTGGGCGCCGATGTGCTGGTTTGAACGGAGCACGGTCAAGCGAGGTAAATTGGTTCCGGCTAAAAGCTTGGCACGAACACGATGCTGTCTTTTGGCCTTAGAGGTTAAGGTGTTTTGAATCATTTTTGTTAATAAATTAATTAAGCGGCAGTAGTTTTTGTGGCTGTCTTACCTTGTTTTTTGATAACAACTTCATCAGCGTAGCGAATACCTTTACCTTTATATGGTTCAGGTTTTTTGAGCTCACGGATATTGGCGGCAACTTGACCGACAAGTTGTTTGTCGATACCCGAGATGTGAATTTTGTCTTGACCTTCAACTATCATATTGACGCCTTCAACTTTTTTGAAAATGACGGGGTGACTGAAACCTAAAGATAGAGAAAGACCTTCAGCTGTAGCGGCTACACGATAACCTGTGCCTAAGAGCTGAAGATGTTTTTCGTATCCTTCGGTAACTCCAGTAACGCAGTTTTGGGCTAAACGACGAGCGAGGCCATGAAGGGCTCTAACTGATGGAATATCGTTTTCGCGAGTAAAGTTTATAACATTGTCTTTTTGTTCGACTTTAATTCCCTTGGGAACAACGGATTCAAGAGTACCTTTTGGTCCAGTGAATTTAAGCGAAGTATCAAGCATTTCTACTTTAACAGTTTCGGGGAGATATAGAGGTTTTCTTCCTATGCGGCTCATATTTTTACCAAATTTGACAAATAACTTCACCACCGAGATGTTTTTCTCGAGCGGTTTTTCCGGTCATGAGACCTTGTGATGTAGAAACAATGGTGGTACCAGCACCGGATAAGGCTTGAGGAATTTTGTCGAAGCCGGAATAGATTCTTACACTGCCTTTACTAATACGTTTAATACCAGTAACGGCAGGAAGATCTTTTTCGAAATAACGAAGGTCAAGAATAATTTTTTTTGATGGTTTGGTGTTTTCTACAGAGTAATCAGTAATGTAACCGTCGGCCTTAAGAAGTTTTGCGATTCCTTCACAAACTATAGTGTGTTTGGCTATGACGGTATCTTTTTTTGCGAGATAGCCGTTTCTTATAATGGTGATGAAGTCAGCAATTGTATCCATATTATTTTGACATTTTGTAGACGCCCGGAAGTTCACCTTTGTGGGCTAATTCTCTAAAGCACAAGCGACATAATCCGAAGATTCGAATGACACCTCGAGGTCTGCCACATAATTGACAACGACGACGATCTCTAGTCGAGTGACCAACTAATCTTTTTGATTTTTCGATTTTACTTGTTTTAGCCATGGTTTAACTTAGTTTGCGTCTTTGGTAAAAGGCAT
Organism: Candidatus Collierbacteria bacterium; assembly: GCA_903884375.1. Taxonomy (GTDB): domain Bacteria; phylum Patescibacteriota; class Microgenomatia; order UBA1400; family MFAQ01; genus UBA2277. Next base: position 14,918 of record CAISER010000025.1, read on the forward strand.
ACCGAGAGCAGTAAGAAGCATCAGGGAAGTTTTTGCGTCTTTGGCACTTGTTGAAATAGTAATTTCCAAGCCTTGAATCCTGCCTATTTTATCATATTCGACCTCGGGAAACACAATTTGTTCGGAAAGCCCGAGAGTGTAGTTGCCATTTTGATCAACGGTTTTTTGAGAAACACCTTGGAAGTCTTTAATACGAGGCAGAACAATGGAAGTGAGTTTTTGGAAAAAGTCATACATACGATTACCTCTAAGAGTAACTTTGATTCCAACAACTTCTCCTTCACGAAGATTAAAGGCAGCGATACTGTGTTTGGCTTTAGTTTCAACAGGTGCTTGGCCGGTGATTTGGGTGATCCATGCCTTGGTTTTGGCGAGAAGCTCTTTGTCTGTTTTGAAGTCTCTGGATGAAGTATTTAATGTAATTTTCACCAATTTTGGGGTAGCTTCAATCGAAGAAAGTCCTAGCTCTTTTTGTAAAGCCGGTCTGATTGTTTTTTGATAGTTTTCTTTTAGTGTTTGAGTCATTTTTTCTTGGTTTCGCTGGTGATAACTTGACGACAGAGGTGACAGACGCGAACCTTAGGAGTCTGTGAGGCATCAAAACCTATCCTGGTAGCCTTACCGCAGCTCGGGCAGACAAGTGCGACCGAAGCGGTGGAAATGGCACGAGGAAGAGTAACTATCGAACCGGCTTCGTTGCCTTTGGGTTTGAGATGTTTTTTATAGACATTTAAACCTTCGACTAAAACTTTTTGATCTCCTGGAAGAACTTTAATGATTTTTCCAGTACGACCTTTATCTTTACCGGCGGTTATTTTTATGGTATCTCCAATTTTAAATTTAAACATATTCTTTTAAACAACTTCGGGTGCTAAAGAGGCAATTTTGGCAAATCCAGCATCTTTGACTTCACGGGCGATGGGTCCAAAAATACGGGTGCCGAGAGGTTGTTTGCCAGCAATTGAGTCAATAATAACAACAGCGTTGTCATCAAAACGAACATAAGTACCGTCGGGACGACGAGTTTCTTTGCGACATCTCACGATGACGGCTTTAACGACTTGTTTGTCCTTGACTGTACCGTTTGTGTCTGAACCTTCAACGGCGGCGGTGACGATATCACCCACAAAACCGAATCGTCTGCGAGAACCACCATGAACCAGAATAACTTTAACTAGTTTGGCACCAGAGTTGTCGGCAACATTGAGGACTGATCTTAGTTGAATCATAATACTTTAGTTATTTGCCAATGTTTATTTTTACTTATGGGTCTCGTATCTTTGAGTTGAACTTTGTCGCCTTCTTTTGCACCAATTTCGTTGTGAGCAGAATATGATTTATTTACCTTGATACGTTTGAGGTATTTCGGGTGAACTTGAAAATGAACCACGTCAACCACAGCAGTTTTCATCATCTTAGCGCTTTTGACAGTTCCAATTAGTTGTTTTTTCATATTATTTATTATTTGATTTTCCTCCAGAGGCGGATCCGACTTTGGCGGATGATAGCAATTGAGCGATTTGAACTTTGGTTTTTTTGTGAGCGTTGGTATTTTTTTCTTGATTAGCTTTAATCTTTAGTTTGATATCAGCCAATTTAATTTTTAACTCGTCAAGGGTTTCGATGGTGTTCTCCGTCTTTGTTTTAGGCATTTTCTTTTTCTATAAATTTTGTTTTAACGGACAATTTGTGACCTGCAAGTCGAATCGCTTCTGCAGCAATTTCTCGACTGACACCGGAGATTTCCATAAGAATTTGACCAGGTTTAACGACGGCAACATAAGCTGAAACATCGGATTTTCCTGAACCCATACGCGCCCCGGGTGTTTTCCAACCGATTGGCTTGTGAGGAAAAACTCTTAAAAAGAATTTACCCATACGTTTGGTGTGGTGAGTAATAGTACGACGTGCTGACTCGATTTCAGCGGCGGTAACCCAACCACAAACTTCGGATTTGATTCCATATTCACCATAGGCTAAGAAGTTGCTTCTGGTAGCAACACCACCCATAGAACCTCGGAACTCTTTTCTGTATTTGCGTCTTGATGGTTGTAGCATAGTCTTTAAATTAAATTAGATGATGATATCTCCGGTATAGATCCAAACTTTGATGCCCACATAACCGGAACGAGTGAGGGCGGGTTTTTCGACATAATCGATATTGGCACGAAGAGTTTGTGTAGGGATACGGCCCTGTTTAAATTTTTCGGTACGGGCGATTTCAGCTCCATCGATACGACCGGCGAAGACGATTTTGACACCCTTGGCTCCAGCAGCCATAACTTTTTCGATGGCTTGGTTAGCGGCTCTGCGGAAAGGATAACGGTGTTCCAGCTGATTCGCTAAACGGTCGACAATAATCCCCGCGGAGAGTTCTGGATTTTTAATTTCCATCGGATGGAGATTAATTTTGATAGCGTTTTTAGCCTTCAAATCAATCTTTAATAGTTTTTCAACATCTTTTTTGAGCTGTTCTAAAGAAGAACCGCCGCGTCCAATGACGACACCAGGTCGTGAAACATACATAAAAATATCAACAGTGTTGATACTTCGTTTGATTTCAATATTGGTAATACCAGCTAGTTTCAATTTTTCCTCAAGAAAACGTCTGATTTTATTGTCTTCAAGAACAAACTTGGCGTAATTTCGAAAATTGCTGTACCAAACAGATCTCGTAGGGAACGTGTAGCCGGTTCTAAAAATGGTAGGATTGACTTTTTTACCCATGTTATTTAGTTTTTTTAGTGGTTGCTGCTTTGGCCTCAACTTTTGGAGTTACTACTTTTGGAGAAGCAACTCTTAATTTTAAGGTTAGATGAGAAGAAATTCTTTCATATGGTTTGGTACGGCCACGACCGCCAATATGGGCTCGTTTGACGGTACGACCCTTAGTGGCGAAAGCGGAGTCGATAATGAGAGTGTCCGGTGAGAGTTGTTTTTGAGAAACGGCGTTACCAATGGCTTGTTTTATAAGCTTGGCAATGGGATCTGAAGCTCTTTTTTGGATAACCGAAAGTTGTTTAATAGCTAATAGTGCGGGTCGACCAACCAAAGCCTTAAGGATAAGGTTTGTTTTGCGGGGAGAGGAGAGTACATGACTCTCACGAGCAACGATTAGATTGGTGTTTTCTTTATTAGTAGCCATATTTTTTATGTTTTGGTTAAGAGTCTCTTAACAATTCGTCCATGTCCTCTAAAGTTTCTTGTGGCCGAAAATTCACCCAAGCGATGGCCAACCATATCTTCGGTAATAAAAACGTCTTTAAAAACTTTGCCATTATGGACTAAAAAGGTGTAACCAACAAATTCCGGAGGAATCTGTGAAGATCTTGCCCAGGTTTTAATAGGTTCTTTTTTACCCGAGTTTTTCATACGCTCAACTTTAGCGATAAGCTTCTCGGCTACATATGGTCCTTTGATCGAACTTCTGGACATAATTAATGGTTATAACGATGTTTAATAATTGATTTATTGCTATATTTCTTTTTGTTTCTGGTTCTTTTACCCATGGTTCTTTTACCCCAAGGAGATTTTGGAGATTTCATACCGACACCGGAACGACCTTCACCACCACCGTGGGGGTGAGATCTTGGATCTTGAGCAACACCACGAACTGTGGGACGGATACCCATATGGCGTTTGCGTCCGGCTTTTCCAAGGATTTCTTCTTTGTGATGTTCGTTTGTTAAACTTCCAATTGTGGCCTTACAAGCACCTTTGAAAATGCGAATTTCACCTGATGGTAATTTAACCGAAACCAATTCTCCTTCTTTGGACTGAACTGTGGCTGAGTTACCGGCGCTTCTGACCATTTGGGCACCTTTTCCGGGGGTGATTTCCAGATTATGAATCTGAATACCAATTGGAATGTTTTTTAATGGCAGACAATTGCCAATTTTGATTTCGGCAGTTTCGGAAGAAATAATGATATCTCCGACTTTGAGACCTTGAGGGGCCAGAATATAGTCTTTGACACCATTTCCATAGACTAAAAGTGCAATATCGGCTGTACGATTTGGATCGTACTCGATAGAAGCCACCTTAGCGGACAACGCCAAACTACGCTTCCAGTCGATATGACGAAGAAAGCGTTTTTCGCGGCCACCTTGATGACGAACTGTTATTTTACCAGAAAAATTTCGGCCTGACGATTTTGGATTAATTGATTTAAGTTTTTTAGATGAATTTGTCTTCATAGGCTTTAAGACTTAAGTGCGGAAAAGAGATCAATTTTTTGACCTGCTTTTATTTTAACGATAGCTTTTTTGTCGGTTGGTCTGGTAATATGTCGACCAGTTTTTCTTGATTTTTCACTTCTGGCGTTGTGTTTTACTGTGTTGATACTTAATACATTTACTTTGAATAGATCTTCAACAGCTTTTTTTATCTGATATTTACTGGAAGCTGGATCAACTTTAAAAACGTATTTATCAAGCGCTGAAAGAACATAACTTTTTTCGGTGACAACAGGGCTAATAATAGTGTTTTGGTGAATAAGTGGTGTAGACATATTTATTTAGATTTGGCGGATAAAACGGTTTTAAGTCTTTCTGTTAAGTGGATATAGGCACTGGGGGTTATGACAAGTTTGGGGCTTTGAACCACCTTGTAGACGTTTAAACGATTGGCTGAAAGTAATACAACATTTTTAAGATTACCAATAGCTTGGAGGGTTTTTGTTTCTTCATGGAAATGAACAAGACCAAGATTTTCGGAACCAAGAGCTTTAAGTGCAGATTTGGTGGAGTGGTCTTTGATACTATCAATGTCGAGCAATGAAAGACGGCCTTCTTTGTTGTAAAGGGACAAAGCGCCAAGAAGTGCCTTTATTTTCATTTTTTTATTGAGAGATTTTGGTGTAAGTTTTAAGCCACGAGGACCAAAAACGACTCCTCCTCCCACAAAGATTGGAGCAGACTTGGCTCCATGACGAGCATTTCCAGTACCTTTTTGTTTGTAAACTTTCTTTTTGGTATAGTCTATTTCACCACGAGTTTTGACTTTGGATACTCCAACGTGAGAGTTTTCTTGATAAACATAAATTGCTTGAGCAAGAAGAGAAGGAGTTACCTCGATATTAAATATCGAAAGATCGGGCATAGTTTTGGTTTGAACTTTTTTTGTAGCCATAGTTTATAGAATAGTGATCTTGGTAACTGCTCCACGGCCACCAGGAATAGCTCCGGTTATTTGAAGTATGCCTGACTCGTTATCAAAAGAGTGAATTCTTAAGTTTTCGATAGTAACGTTGACATCGCCCATATGACCAGCCATATGTTTGCCTTTGACAACTCTTCCGGGGGTTGTTCCACGGGCGATAGATCCAGGAGCGCGACCTCTATCAGATTGGCCATGAGTGCGTGGACCACCAGCAAAACCCCAACGTTTCATAACACCAGAGGTACCCTTGCCTTTTGAAGTTGCAGTAACATTAATTAATGTTCCCGGAACTAATATTTCGGCAAGATTATAATTTTCCGATTCCTGAAGAGAAATTTCTCTGATTATTTTTGGAGTAATTCCAATACCGGTTTTTTTGAGATAACCAGCAAGAGGTTTGTTGGCTTTTTTTCGATTACCGATGCCAATTATTTGTGCCTCATAACCATCTTTTTCAATAGTTTTTTGAGAAATAACCACGTGAGGATCTACCGAGAGAACGGTCAAGGGGATCCGCTTACCTTCTACGAAGGTTTGAGACATAGCTCTTTTGATTGCGTATACTTGTTTTGTCATTTTTATTAATAGATTACCCGACCCGATTATCGGGGAAACCGAAAACCGGAAAGGGAAGTTTTAGTTATTTAAAGATAGCGACATTTGTTACATCTTGATTTCAATACCAACACCAGCTGGAAGATCAAGGTGCTGAAGAGAATCAATTGTCTTATTGGTTGGGTTCACAATATCAATAAGTCTCTTGTGAGTGAGGATGGCAAATTGTTCACGAGAGTCTTTGTCGGTGTGAGGAGAAGCGGTAACGACAACAACTTTCTTCTTGGTGGGCAATGGCACAGGACCAACCACCTGAGCGCCAGAAACTAAGGCTGCTTGAATAATTTTTTTGGCAGCTTCATCGATAACACGATGATCAAATGATTTTAGTTTGACGCGAATACGTGGTTGGTCTGTCATGTTCAAGAAGAATAAATGTGCGATTTTGGGCCTAAATCGAATTTAGGCGATAACCTTGGTAATAACACCAGCGCCAACTGTAAGTCCACCTTCGCGGATAGCGAAGTTTTGGCCTTCCATCATAGCGATTGGCTGAATAAGTTCAACATTCATCTTGGCATTGTCACCAGGCATAATCATCTCAACGCCTTCGGGAAGTTTAACTTCTCCAGTGACGTCGGTGGTTCTGATAAAGAATTGAGGTTTGTAACCTGTGAACATTGGAGTGTGGCGACCACCCTCATCTTTGCCTAAGATATAAGCTTCGGCTTCAAATTTAGTGTGAGGAGTGATTGAGCCAGGCTTGGCCAAAACTTGACCTCTTTGGACATCATCTTTTTCAACACCTCTAAGTAATAGACCAACATTGTCTCCTGCTTGGCCTTGCTCGAGTTGTTGGTGGAACATTTCAACTCCGGTAACGACTGATTTAGTGGTATCTTTGATACCAACAATTTCAATTTCATCTCCGATTTTGACGATTCCGGTTTCAATACGTCCAGTAACAACTGTACCGCGACCTTTGATAGAAAAAACGTCTTCAACAGGCATAAGGAAAGGTTTGTCGAGATCACGAACTGGATCTGGGATCCATTCATCAACCGTATCCATTAGTTTCATAATTCCTGCTTGAGCTTCTTTGTCTCCTTCGAGAGCTTTGAGTGCTGACACACGAACGATTGGAGTGTCTTCCTCAAATTTATATTTTTTCAATAACTCTTTAATTTCCATTTCGACCAGCTCAAGAAGTTCTGGATCTGAAACGGCATCAACTTTATTTAAGGCAACTACCAATCGAGGAACGTTAACTTGGTGAGCCAAAAGTAAATGTTCTTTGGTTTGAGGCATTGGACCGTCTGTAGCAGCAACAACCAAAATACCTCCATCCATCTGGGCTGCACCGGTGATCATATTTTTGATGTAGTCGCGGTGACCTGGACAGTCAATATGTGCATAATGACGTTTGGATGTCTCATAAGGAACGTGAGAAATATTGATTGTAACTCCTCGTTCTCTTTCTTCGGGAGATTTATCAATTTGATCAAAAGGAAGAGCTTCTGCAAGTCCTTGAGCTGCTAATGTGGTGGTAATAGCGGCAGTAAGAGTGGTCTTGCCGTGGTCGACGTGACCGATAGTGCCGATATTAACGTGAGGTTTGGTTCTTTGGTATGTAGCCATTTTTGTTAATTTTTTTTAATTATTTATAATTGCGCTTTTTCAAGCCTATTTATTTTAGCAGATTTTACTCTATTATGCGGGATTTTTCAACAACTTGGAAGCAATATTGTTTGGTAGTTCTTGATAATGACTTGGTTCCATATAATATGAGGCACGACCGGCAGTAAGTGAACGAATAGCAGTAGCATAAGATGAAAGTTCTGAAAGAGGAACAGTTGCCGTAATAACACGTGCGTTGCCTCTTTGGGCAGTACCACCAATTTGAGCACGTCTGGCTGATAGATCTCCAATAATATCGCCCATATTGGCTTCCGGCGTGGTAACTTCGACTTTCATAATTGGTTCGAGAATAACCGGACCGGCTTGTTTGACAGCGTCTTGAAGAGCCATAGATCCCGCGATTTTGAAGGACATTTCCGAAGAATCGACTTCGTGGAAACTTCCATCGACAACTGCTACATCGAGATCAACCATCGTAAAACCAGCGATAATACCGTTGTCAAGGGCTTCACGAACACCTTTTTCGATAGGATTAATAAATTCACGAGGAATCGTGCCACCAACAATTTTATTAGTAAATGTGAAGCCTTCTCCGCGAGATTTTGGAGTAACAATTAAAATACAATGTCCATATTGTCCTCGACCACCCGATTGACGAATGTATTTTCCCTCGCCTCGAGCTTCTTTGGTAATAGTTTCACGATAAGCAACTTGAGGAGCCCCCGTGGTAGCGTCAACTTTAAATTCACGACGAAGACGATCAACTAATATTTCCAAATGTAATTCACCCATACCGGCGATGACAGTTTGGCCTGTTTCATGATTTGTTTTAATCTTGAAAGTTGGATCTTCTTCCGCCAATCGTCCAAGAGCAATATCCAATTTTTCTTGATCTGCTTTTGTTTTTGGTTCAATAGCTAGTGATATAACCGGATCCGGGAAGTCGATTGACTCAAGAACGATAGGTTTTGATTCGTCACAAAGAGTATCGCCTGTTTTAGTAGCTTTTAAACCAACAATACCAACAATTTCACCTGCTTTGGCTTCTTGAATTTCTTCTCGAGTATTAGCATGCATGAGCATTAAACGACCAAGGCGCTCTCTTTCTGACTTACTGGCGTTGAAAACATATGAACCTGCTTGGATTTTCCCTGAGTAAAGACGTACATAGGTAACTTTTCCAACATGAGGATCTGCTTGGATTTTGAATGCTAAACCCACAAAGGATTCATCAGGACTGGGTTTTCTTGTTTCGGCTTCTTTGGTTTTGGGGTTGATCCCTTCTGTGTCGGCAATATCGAGAGGAGAAGGGAGAAAATCGACAACAGCGTCAAGGAGAGGCTGGACACCTTTATTGCGTAGCGAAGAGCCAGGAAAAACTGGAACAATTTCGTTATTGATGGTAGCTTTGCGAAGAGCCGTTTTAAGATCTGCCATTGAAGGTTCCTCGCCATTTAAGTATTTTTCCATTAAGACTTCATCGGTTTCGACAATTGACTCGATGAGCTTACCTCTTTCACTTTCACACTCCGACTTCATGTCTTCGGGGAAACCATCGGTAACATCATATTTGGCACCGGTTTCGTCACCTTGCCAAATAATAGTTTTTCTTTCCAAAAGAAGCGCGACCCCCTTGAAAGTATTTTCAACTCCAATAGGAAGCGCCATGATGGCAGTTTTGGCTCCAAGTTTTTCATGGACATCTTTTATGGTAGCCATAAAATCGGCTCCCAAGACATCCATTTTGTTGATTAGAGCAATACGAGGTACTTTGTATTTATCAGCTTGACGCCAAACAGTTTCTGTTTGAGACTGAACTCCGCTTCCTGCATCAAGAACAATAATGCCACCATCAAGTACGCGGAGGGAGCGTTCCACTTCAGCTGTAAAGTCTACATGTCCTGGGGTATCAATAATATTAAAACGACAGTCCTCCTTGATGTTGGCATCAGCTAAAACAGGAGTCCAAAAAGTTGTGGTGGCAGCAGATACTATGGTGATACCACGTTCACGCTCTTGATCCATCCAATCCATTTGAGTATCTCCTTCATCAATATCACCAATTTTATAAGTTTTTCCAGTATAAAAAAGAATACGTTCGGTGGTTGTGGTTTTTCCAGCGTCAATGTGAGCAATGACACCAATATTTCTAACACGATCAAGTGGTACTTGTTTTGAGACGGGTGCAGCCATACTTTTTGTTGTTTTGTTTAATTGTATATTTTGACGAAATAAATCTGTCCGTTATTGGGACATATTTCACGAGCTTAATTTTACCATAACACTATAGCTATGGGTATAAATAATGGCGATTAATGACGGAATCGGTGGCGGGAGAAGTGTTTCGAATTTTGAGATTTTTTTTCTTGCCGTTTTTGGTGTTTCCCAAAATTACGAAATAGATCCGGAAGATAATCTTTTAACCAATCTTTTTTTACTTCCAAGCAGGTACAAGCAAAAGTTTTTCCTTGAGGGTTGATAAAGATTTCATTGGCCACTAAGAATGAACCTTTGGATGGATAGCTGTTGAAATAGACAGAGTTGGGATGAATATAAATGTTAGACTTGGTTCCATCAACTTTTTTATAATAAAATTTATCAGACTTTTGAATTAGATTGCCAATAAGACCAGCCGTAATTGCTTGATGAATGGCATCTTTTCTGATAATCGGCTTAGTGTTGGGATCAATATTGATTTGATGGTTGGCTAAGACAGTCAAAATATCCAAACGAACGTTTTTGGCTTCTTCAAGAACTTTTTCGTTGAAATAATTTTGTTTTGCCCAATCGTCACTGTAACCACTGGCGGCATATGCTTTCCAAATATTGAGCAGAACAATAAAATCTGAGTCGTTATTATTGATATATTGATCATGAGCTTTGTCAGCGAGGATTGCCTGGGCAGCTTCTTGAGGTCTGATAAATAAATTTTTCCCATCTAGAAGAGAAGCAATTATGACTATTTCATTGACACAATTTATTTTTGGATCTAACGATTCAATAATCATGCGACCCAAACAAGGTTCTACCGCCAACTCAACTAACCAATCGCCTATTTCGGTAATTTGGCCTGATTCGTCCAAAGCACCAAGAGAAGTAAGAAGATTTAGAGCTTGAATGAGATTCTCGCTGCCTGGGTGATCCATAAAATCAAAGTTTCCAACATTTTCGATGCCGACTTTTTTCATTGCGAGAACAACTTGGGACAAGTTGGAGCGTTGAATTTCAGGCGTTTGATACTGAGGGCGGTGTTTTAAACTTTCTTCAGTAAATAATCGATAACAATAGCCTGGTGCAGTGCGACCTGCTCTTCCTTTGCGTTGCTCTAAACCACTTATGGCGTGTTCAATAAGTTCTAACTTTTCAATCCCGGATTTTGGATCAAACTTTGTTTGTTTAATTAGTCCGGAGTCGATAACGTGAATAACCCCATCGATAGTTACAGAGGTTTCGGCAATATTGGTAGCAATAATTATTTTTCTTTTGGGTGTAATAGTAAAAATATTGTCTTGCTCTTCTGGGGGTAGCTCTGCATGAAGAGGAAGAATTTCGACATCTGAAGAGCCCAACATTGCTTCAATTTTTTCAACTGTATCAGCAATTTCCTTTTTACCTGGCATAAAAATGAGAATATCTCCTTCGAGTTTTTGGTCGATGATCATTTTGACTTTTTCGGCAGCGCCTTTGGTAAAGTCATAGTTGTAGGGAATTTCATTTTCGTAAAATATTTTTACGGGATACATTTTCCCAGGAATTTCAACCGAGTTATTGTTATCCTTCATGCCAATGTATTCAGCAAATCTATTCCGCTCAATAGTAGCCGAGGTAACAATGACACGAATAGGATCAACTCCAGCACCCAAACGACGTTCGTTGACATCTTTAAGAAGTCCAAGGCAGAGATCAATGTTCAAACTGCGCTCATGAGCTTCGTCAACCATGACAATGGCGTAGTCAGTGAGCAATGGGTCAAATTGAATTTTCCTTAATAAAATACCATCCGTCATAAAAGTAATGTCGGTGTTGTCCGTTGTCATGTCTTCAAAACGAATATGGAAACCTACCTGATCACCAACTTCACATTGCATCATTTCGGAAACACGACTAGTAACACTTCTTGTGGCGATTCTTCTGGGTTGAGTAACTGCGATTCCCCCCTTAAGTTTGAGCTCGTTTCGAAGTTCAAGGAGAAGAGGCGGTAAACAAGTGGTTTTGCCTGAACCGGTTTCTCCGATAAGAACAAAGTTTTGATGCTGTCTTATTTCTTGACGCAATAAATTTCTGAGATTGGCGACAGGAAGCCTATCCAAATTTTCAAGAGCATATTCCGACGAACAAATTTGTCGATTAATAGTATTTATTTCAGGTTTCATTTAGGCTGAATTAGATTAACATAAGAAGGTGAAAATATGTATAGGTGTTGTATATATGTATCTAGTGTCGTTAATTAATGATTGATGCGCTTGACTGACGGAAAATACAAAATAAGCGCCCAATTAAGGGCGCTTTTTAATTTATTCCGGTTCAGAAGGAAATTGAGCCGGGCAGTCGAATTGTCGAAAATCTGGTTTGGTTTCGGGGAGAGCCTGGTTCTTTGGTAACGATAACAAATCATCGTTACTGTTTTGGGAATTGGTGGCGGGTGCTGCTGGGGCAACGGGTTCGTTCTTTATAGATTTATTCGGTAGGCGTTTAGACATTAATACCTCCTTAAGGTGCAAGATTTGGAGATATTTTAGCACAAACACTTATTTGCTAGGTAGGATACAACACAATTTCCTTTTGTCTTTTTAATATCGCTCTCGGTGAAACGAATTATTTGATACATATATCCATAATAAACCCAAACATTTAACTAATCAATACCGAATCAATATATAACAAAACACCCCGTTTCCGAGGTGTTTCTAATTATTCTATATATTATAGGACTACCATCTAAAATGAGCGAAGGCCTTGTTACTTTCAGCCATTTTGTGTGTATCTAGCTTTTTCTTGATTGCTGAGCCTGTGTTTTCATGAGCTTCCATGACTTCAGCAGCAAGTTTATCAGCCAGAGTTCTGGTTGGGTTGTTGGATCTGGCCTTGGCAGCATTCAATATCCAACGAATAGCAAGTGAATCGCGACGCTCCGGACGAATGGGAGTTGGGACCTGATAAGAGGCTCCTCCAACACGACGAGAACGAACTTCAATGTTTGGTTTGACATTTTCGATAGCTTCAGAAAGAAACTCTAGGCCGTTTTTGCCTGATTTTCGGCAATGATATCAATGGCGGTATAAATTTGTTTGGCAGCAACTGATTTTTTGCCTTCGAGCATACAACCATTAATGATCTTGGATACCAACTCACTTCCGTAAATTGGATCAAGTTGAATTTTTTTAGTTGGGGTTTTTTTTGATCTCATATTTTTTATTTAGCAGGAGCTGGACGTTTGGTACCATATTTACTGCGACTGGTGCGACGTTTTTCAATACCGGCAGTATCAAGCTTTCCTCTTATAATGTGATATTTAACACCAGGTAGATCACGAACACGTCCTCCCCTGATCATCACGATACTGTGTTCGGCTAAATTATGGCCTTCACCCATGATGTAAGCTGTGACTTCTTGCTTATTTGATAGTCTGACACGAGCAATTTTACGTAGAGCCGAGTTTGGTTTTTTGGGAGTCATTGTTTTGACTTGAAGACAAACTCCAGCTTTTTGAGGAGATTGAGTCTCGACCATGCGCCGTTTGACTGAGTTAAAACTCTTACGAAGAGCAGTGGTTTTCACCTTTCGTGCACTAGTAAGACGACCCTTCTTGATTAATTGATTTGTTGTAGGCATAGATGCGTTGTGTATTTTATCAGATATTTTCGATTTTTGCTCTCAGTTTGCTCGTGGGAACCAACCGACCAATAATAACGTTTTCTTTCATGCCAATAAGGTGATCTATTTTCCCTTGAACTGCGGAGTCAGTTAAAACGGAAGTTGTATCTTGGAAAGAGGCAGCCGAAAGCCAGGAATCAGTATGTAAAGCAGCTCTTATAGCACCAAGGATTAAATTGGTAGCGGTAGCCGGTTCTCCTCCTTGAGCGATAACGGCTTCGTTGGCCATTTCATATAAACCTCGACTAATAACATCTCCTGCGACCAAAGCCGTATCACCGACAGCATCAATTCTGACGTAGTCACACATTTTGCGTAGAATAACTTCAAAATGTTTGTCATGAATACTAATACCCTGAGACTCATAAATGGATTGAATTTCTCCAATGAGATAGTTTTGAGTTGTACGAAGGCCTTTAATCTTTAAGAGTTGTTTGATATCTACTCCTCCTGAGGCCAATTGAGTGCCAACAGAAATTAAGTCTCCGTCAGCAACTTTAAGCGACATGGCAAGAGGAATAAGATATTCTTTTCGATCTTCTTTGGCTTTGCTACTTGGAGTGATAGTAACCAAATTACCGTTTTCTGTTTCAACAACTTTTACTTTTCCAGAAACTTCAGCAATTGGAGCAACCAACTTGGGAGTTCTGACTTCCAATAATTCTGTTACGCGAGGAAGTCCTTGGGTAACGTCGACGCCTGCAGCACCTCCTGAGTGTTTGGTACGCATAGTGAGCTGAGTTCCAGGTTCACCAATGGATTGGGCGGCAATGACACCAACCGGATCGCCAACAATGGCAAGAGAATTGGTGGCTGTGTTATGACCATAACATTTGGCACAGAGTCCAAAACGTAGCTTACAGGTTATCGGGGAACGAACTTCGACCTCTTTAACTCCAGCTGCTTCAATTGCGGAGGCAATTTCTTCTGTTATTAATTCTCCAGCATCAACCAGTACTTTTTTCGTCTCTGGGGCAACAACTTTTTTAACTACATAACGATAAACAATACGTTTAGCAAAAATCTTTGGTCTTTCTTCTGAAGTTATTGTAATAAATTCATCAGTACCACATTCTTCGGCACGGATAATGGCATCATGGCTAACGTCGACCAAACGACGGGTTAAGTAACCTGCGTCGGCGGTACGAAGAGCTGTGTCGGTAAGACCTTTTCTTGAACCTCTAATGGAAGTAACATACTCGAAGATTGAAAGACCTTCGCGGAAGTTGCCTTTAATTGGAAGTTCAATTAAATTGCCTAATGGATCAGCAATAAGACCACGCATGGCGGAAAGTTGTTCGATTGAGTTTTTGGTAACACGACCGGAGGCAGAGTCAATAACTAGACGAATTGGATTAACTTTTGAGAACGTTGCCCAGGTTTTTTCTGCCAAATCAGAAGCTGTTTCTCGCCACATATTAATGGTTAATTTGCTTCTTTCACTGTCGGTTATCAAACCTTGTTTGTAGTTATCTTCAATTTCTTCGGCTTTTTTGTTTCCTGAAGAAATAAGTTCCGATTTTTGGGGATAAACTTCGTTATCGGAGATGGCAAATGAGAAACTACTGATAGTGGCATATTCAAAACCAATATTCTTAACAGCGTCAATCAATTTAACAACACGTTTGGTGTCACAAGTTTTGATAGCGCGGGTGAAGAGGGCGGAAATTTCTTTACCGGTAAAACTCTTGTTCTGGAAATCCCATTCTTTGGGAAGAATGTGATTAAAGATAATACGACCGACGGTAGTGTTGGTCATAACCATCTGTTCCGGATCAAGACGAACATCAATTGGTTGACGAACTTCTACAACTTTATTTTGATATGCGGTAATCGCTTCCGTTGGACTACCAAAAGGATATTTATAAGGAGTTAAAGTTTCATCAATTGAAGTGAGATAGTAAACACCAACGGCCATTTCTTTACGTGAAGGAATATTGACACTTTGTCCCGAAGAGGGTTTAAGAAGATTGAATTGGGGCAACATGAATTTTTTGGCCTCACGAATAGCTTTTTTGGTTAATGGTACATGAACAGCCATTTGGTCTCCATCAAAATCAGCGTTGAAACCTTCACAAACAACAGGATGTAATCGAATAGCAGAGCCATCGACCAGTACAGGTAAAAAGGCAAGAATTGAAAGTTTGTGGAGTGTGGGAGCGCGGTTTAAGAGTATTGGATGTTTTTTGGTAATTCTTTCCAAAATGTCGAAAACCTCAGGTTGACGTTTTTCGATGAGAGCTTTTGCAGCTTTGACGTTTGGCGCCAAGTCTTGCTTGATGATCTCGTGAAGAACAAATGGTTTGAACATTTCAAGAGCCATATCTTTGGGAAGGCCACATTGATTAAGTTTAAGTTCCGGACCAACGATGATAACGGAACGACCTGAGTAATCAACACGTTTTCCAAGAAGGTTTTGACGGAAACGGCCCTGTTTTCCACGAAGCATGTCTGAAAGGGACTTGAGAGTTTTACCCGTTCTGGATCTTCTGGTAGAACGTGCCTGTGAAGAGTCAATTAAAGAGTCAACAGCTTCTTGAAGCATTCGTTTTTCGTTTCTTAATATAATTTCAGGAGCTCCAAGATCAATTAAATGTTTTAAGCGGTTGTTGCGGTTGATGACACGACGATATAAATCGTTTAGGTCGGAAGCAGCAAAACGACCACCCGAGAGCTGAACCATCGGACGAAGATCAGGAGGAATAACAGGAAGAACTTCCAAGACCATCCATTCTGGTTTTACTTTTGAATCAAGAAGGCCTCTTACTACCTGAAGACGCTTGGTGGCTCTGACACGTTTCGCTTCTGAGCTTGAGAGAGATTCTTCTTTAAGCTTGACGGCCATCTCTTCAAGATTAACTTTCTTAAGGGCGTCCAAAATTGCCTCTGAACCCATACCGGCAGTCATCCAATCTACAAGGTTATATTCGGCGAGTTTGGCGTATTCCGAGTCAGACAGAAGAGAATTAACTTGAATTTTTTCAATAATGATAGCGAGTTTACTGTAGATTTCTTCAGTGAATGCCAATTCGACGACCATTTGTTCACGGAGACTGGCAATTTTTTGTTTGGTTTCGACTTTTAAGTCTTCTGACTTAAGTTCGCGTTCGTCTTTGGCTTTGGATTTTTTCTTTACTTCAGTAAGTTCTTTTTTACCTTCGTCTTTTATTTCTTCAATTTGCTTGTCAAAATTAGCGCGAACTTCTTCAAGTTTGGCATCTTTTTGGATTGTAATATCTTTTAGAGCTGCTTCTCTTTTTTCTTCATCAACTGACATGATGAGGAACTTACTAAAATAAATTACCGAGGTAAGTGCTTTAGGAGAAATATCCAATAGTAGAGAAAGTTTACTGGGGGCGCCTTTGAAAAACCAAACATGGGCTACTGGAGCTGCTAAATTAATGTGACCCATGCGTTCACGACGAACACGACTGAGTGTTACTTCAACACCACATTTGTCACAAATGATACCCTTGAATCTGACTCTTTTATATTTACCACAATAACACTCCCAGTCCTTAACTGGACCAAAAATTCTTTCACAAAAAAGACCATCTTTTTCCGGTTTTTGAGTTCGATAGTTAATGGTTTCCGGTTTGGTAACTAAACCGTGTGACCATTTTCTAACGTCATCCGGACTGGCAAGTCTGATTTGTAATCCTGAAAAATCGACTATGTTATTCATGTGATTTATTGATTTTGTTCTTCATTAGTAACACCCGCTTCAGCGGCCTCTTCCGAAACTTCTTCTTTTTCAATATCGGCCTCTTCTTCATCTTCAAAAGTGGCGGCTTGAAGTTCTTCGCTCATAGCTGTTGCTTCGGAAATTACAGCGGCAACTTCCGGTTTTATAGAAACGGCTTCTTCTTCTGCAACTTCAACTGAACCGGTGGGAACAATGGCAAGGCCAAGAGAATTTAATTCTTTAACAAGAACTTTAAAAGACTCTGGAACCGATGACATTGGAATGGTTTCGCCTTTAACTATTGATTCAAAAGCTTTGGAACGGCCAACTACATCGTCGGATTTGATTGTAAGCATTTCTTGAAGTGAGTAGGCAGCTTTGTGTGCTTCGAGAGCCCAGACCTCCATTTCTCCCAAACGCTGACCACCCATTTGAGCTTTACCTCCTAATGGTTGCTGAGTAACAAGACTATAAGGTCCTATCGAACGGGCATGAGTCTTGTCTTCGACCATGTGATTTAACTTGATGATGTAGGAAACACCAACAGCGGTTTCTGCTTCAAATGGTTCACCAGAACGACCGTCAAATAGTTGAATTTTCCCGGAAACTGGAAGGTTGGCTTCTTTTAAGGCGTCAGCGATTTTGGCTTCAGATACATTTTCAAATACTGGAACAGAATAACGTTTGTTTAATTTACTTCCGGCAAAACCGAGCTGAGCTTCAAGCAATTGACCTAAGTTCATACGAGCCAGTACGGAAAGCGGAGAAATAATAATATCAACAGGAGTACCATCAGCCATGTGAGGCATATCGGCGGTGGAAACTATTTTACTGATAACTCCTTTATTTCCATGTCGTCCGGCGACTTTATCTCCAACGGTAATTTTTCTTAGTTGAGCAACTTTTATTTTGATTTGTTTGATGACACCGGCGTCAAGTTCATCTCCCTCATCACGGTCTAAAATACGAACGGAGATAACGACTCCTTGTTCACCATGAGGCATACGAAGTGAGGTGTCTCTCACCTCTCTTGCCTTTTCACCAAAGATAGCACGAAGTAATCTTTCTTCTGCAGTAAGTTCAGTTTCTCCTTTGGGGGCAATTTTCCCGATAAGAATATCGTTTGGGCCAACAACGGATCCAATAGCGATAATCCCTTCGTGATCAAGATTTCGAAGGTCTGTTTCGGCAACATTAGGAATGTCTCGTGTCAACTCTTCAGGTCCTAGTTTGGTATCCATAACATCACAAGTGTGTTCGTGAATGTGAACTGAGGAGAGTAAATCCTGACTTACACAACGATCAGAAACAACAATGGCATCTTCATAACCCAAACCCTCAAAAGCGGCATAGGCGATTAAAAGATTTTGTCCAAGAGCTAGTTCACCTTTTTCAGCCGCAGGACCGTTGATAATAACATCACCTTTTTTAATTTTATCGCCAACATCAACGAGAGGATGTTGGTTGTAAGAAGTATCTTGAGAAGAGTTGTGATATTTTCTGATATTGTAGGTAACTATGTCTTTGTTTATTTCGACAAAGCCATAATCAAAAGGCGAGATACTGGATGTAGCAGTTTTGGCATCAATATCAGAAAGTTTAAGAGAAATATGATCAGCATCAACAGAAATTACTTCGCCGGCAAAAAGAGATTTAATTGACCAACCCATACTTTGAGCAACAACGTTTTCCATACCTGTTCCAACGATAGGAGCAGATGGTTTTACCAAGGGTAATGCTTGAGTTAGGTGGTGAGTGCCCATGAGAGCACGAGTGCCTTCGTCTTGTTGGATGAAAGGAATAAGAGAAGCAGAAGTACCAACAACCTGACGAGGAACGACATCGATATATTGAATTAAGTCAGCGTCAACTTCAATATATTTTCCTCTAAAACGAGCCGGAACCCATTTTTGAGTGATGACGTCACCTTCACGTTCAATACCGGCATGAGTGATATAAGCATCTTCTTCGTCATCAGCAGCTAGATAAGTAATCTCTTTACCGATAACCATTTTACTTTTACCTCCCTTGGTAATTTTTTCGACTTTAAGATAGGGTGATTCCAAGAAACCATAATCATTAACTCGGGTGTAGAGAGCAAGATAAGTAACCAAACCAATGTTTGGACCTTCTGGAGATCTAACCGGGCAGATACGAGAGTACTGAGAAGCATGAATATCACGCATGGAGAAACTGGCTCTTTCTCTGGTGATACCTCCCGGTCCCATAACGGAGATACGACGAAGGTTATCAATTTCGGATAATGGATTAACTTGATCAAGAATAGAAGAAAGTCTGTTTCGTCTAAAAAATTCAGTAATGGCAGAGATAATAGGACGAGGGTTAACAAAAGCGGCGGGGGTAGGAAGTTCATCTGGTTTGGCAAGAGACATCTTTTCTTTAATTGAACGTTCAAGCCTTAATAGTCCTGCCTTAAAAGCAGTTTGATTGACTAACTCGCCCACACAACGCAATCGACGATTAGCCAAGTGATCGATATCATCAACCTTGCCATGACCGTTTTGTAAACCAATGAGATATTTAATAGAACCAACAAAATCATCGATGGTCAAAGTAATATGCTGTTTATCTACTGGAGTCGCTAAGCCAAGTTTACGACTCATCTTGTAACGACCGACAAGTCCTAGGTTGTAACGGCGAGAATCAAAAAACATTTGATGGAGTAAAGCTTTGGCATTTTCGAGAACAGCCGGTTCACCGGGACGAACTTTTTGATAAAACTCGAGAAGAGCTTCTTCGGTGTTTGTAGTGGTGTCTTTTTGAAGAGTGGTGGCGATATATTGATGGTCTTTGTCGACATCAACGTCGGTAAAAAGTGCCAAAATTTCTTCGTTGGTACTAAAGCCTAATGCACGAAGTAGTGTGGTCGCAGATACTTTACGATGGCGGTCAATCCTGACAGAAACGTGATCATTACGACTGACAAGTACTTCCAACCAAGAACCGCGCATTGGCCGTATTTCAGCTTGGTGAATAGCACGACCAGAGTGAGGGTCAACTTCACGGGTGAAGTAGGCTCCTGGAGATCGAACTAACTGGTCAACGACTACACGTTCGACACCATTAATAATAAAGGTGCCTGTGGTTGTCATCATGGGAATATCGCCAAGGAAGATTTCCTGTTGCTGACTATCTTTTGAATGAAGGTTAGTAAGTTTGACGGTTGCCCAAAGAGGAGCTTCAAAAGTAACACCTTTTTCAATGGCTTGTTTGGGGGTTATTTTGGGAAGTCCAACACGATTGGAAAGAAATTCAAATTCAAAAACCTTACCAGTAAAATCTCTAATTGGATTTAACTCGATCAACGATTCACGTATACCATCTTCGATAAATTGTTTGTATGAGTCTAATTGAATTTGAGTCAAATTCAATTCTGGTAATACCGGGTTTATAGTTCCCCAGTTTTCACGATTGGTTTGTTTATTCATCCGTTTTTGGATTGTAAGGAAAGCTAAATAACAATGGACAACATACAAAAACCTGACCGACACAAAATCCAGCCAAGTTTATAGCAGTGGCACAAGGATATCATAATATTGAGGCCGTTGTCAACCTGGAAATTTCTTAATTATTACAGTCTTTTTGAAGATAGACACAAATGTTATTGTGGTGCTGTTCTATTGTATTGGCAAAGTGAATAATGCCTTTTGTATCATGAAGATAAAACCAGGCAGAAGTTTTTTTAGGAGAAGCTGCAGCTTTTATGGCAGCGGCGCCAGGATTACATATTGGTTTTGGTGGTAGACCTTGATTTTGATATGTATTGTAGAGAGATTTTATTTGAAGATCGGTATTTGAAAGACTTTTAGGCCACCAGTCACAGACTAAGTTTTTGCATCGGGCGGAAGAAAGAGCAAACTGAATAGTGGCATCAATCTGAAGAGGCCATTTGGCAGCGAGTCTGTTTTCTATTACTCCGGCAATTTCAGGCATTTCTTCTGCTGTGGCGGCTTCCCTTTCTAGAAGTGAAGCTAATATAAGAATACTGTTTTGATCTTGTATATTAATTTTCGCTTCATTTAATACATCATTAAATCGGTTTTCCAAACGAGTGATAATGTCCGAAGTGCTGTCTTTGGGATCAAAATCGTAAGTATCTGGAAATAACTTGCCTTCTTTGTTTTCAGTTTGATTCATAAATTCCGTCAAGGAAAAAGTTTTTCCTTCAATGTTTTTGAAGGCGTTGTCAAAAATGAGAGCGATTTCTTGGCGTCTTAAACCTTCCGGAATTGTAACTCTAACTTGTTTGGTACTGGCATGAGTGAGTGCTTTGGCAATGTCGGTAATACTCATATTGGGAGAAAGACGAAAATATCCGGCTTGGACATTACTGCTAATTCCCATGGTAACAACGGTAATTTTAAATGCACTTCTGGATCTTATTAATTGTTTGGTGCTTAGTTCCTGACCGATGCGATCGATACCCCATCCTGACACAATTTCGAACTCGACAGAAGGCAGCTGTTTGTACGTAACCGGTCTAGTGGCAAGGTAAAACCAACCAAAAAATGCGATGGCGATAAAAACAAGGGCGATAAAAAGACGTTTAAACATGTGACTAAACTTCGCTTAAAAGGGCACGTCTGTAGGTTTTTGTCTTTGGGTTATAGATAAAAATACGGCCACATTTACAAGTAACCTGATTGCATCCTTTTATTTTATTTGAAGGAGTACTTTCGCCTTCAATTAAAGGTGTGCCACAACCAACGCAGGAACCCTTGGAAAGAAGCCAGGCTTGAACCGGAGCAATAATATTCTTAAACATATTTATATTGTATCAGTAGTGATTATGACAAAAGATTTTCGAGGTAATCTTCCAGAATAATGGCGGCGGCGGTTTGATGTTCACTTTTTTTTCTTTTGACGATGGTTTTTCCGGTTACTTTTAAAAGACTTCTCGCTGAACGAGAAGAAAGATCTTCGGAAAAGAGAACTATCTCGCCGGAGAAAATTTTTTCCAGTTCGGATTTGACGGCATCAGCATACTCAACCAATGGACCATGAGGGGGAATGCCGATAACAATAGTATCAGGATGGGTCTTGACGATTAAGGGGAGAAGTTTACCTATGAGCTTATCAATCTTTGATTCAAAGATTGTCGCCAAAGGTTCTGCCAATATTCCTTCACGAGAAATGGCTAAACCGGTGTGGACAGTACCGACATCAAGACAAAGAATTGTGGGCATAATTTATTATAGTGTAGATGATTATCCCATCTTTTCTTTCCCTGTCCATTATTCCTTTATCTATCGGCTCAAAGAGTGTTAGAAATAATTTAGCGAGGGAGGTTAGTTTTCGATTAAGGAACCCTCAACTACCAAGCGACGTAGTGTGGTTCCAGGAGGGACACAGGTCACTACTTTTATCGTTTTGGAATTGTAATTTTGTTTTAATACCCAGAGTTCAGAGGGTTTTACTTCAATTACTTTGGTAACCCGGTAGGTGTACTCTTTGTCATTGTATTTGACGAATATGTCCGAGCCAGGTTTTATTTTTGGAAGATTGGAAAAAATAGTGGTGTATTTTTGTGCATCAAAAAATTGGGGAAGGGTGGAATGGCCAAAAATAACCGGTGAGCCGACCTGCCCAGGAAGAGCTGTTTGAGGATACTGAACCAGATGTTTAGTAAGATCTTCATCAAAAAGACTAACTTTTGCTTCTGCTAGACCGAGAGAGGGAATCGAAATGGTATAAAATTCCGGAATTTCTCCATCATTTTCGATAGGTGAATTGAAAAGCTGATTTTGAGTACTACCTGGGAACCAACTACTGGCTTTGGTGTAGTCTAAATCACTTAATACTTTGGGTTCACTATCCGAATTTGCTTTTGATTCGTAGTAAACAGGTGACAACAAACCTTGGTCTTTTGAGTTGAAAAGATTTATATCTTTAAGCTGATAACTGACAACCGGATAAATAACTGCACCAAGAATCCCAAGCCCCAAAGCAGAAATTAGAGTAGGAATTGTTTTTAGATAGATAGGAATTTTTTTCCCGGGATGCGGATTTTTTGCCGTAGCCTTTTTGTACCCGTAGAGCATATTATTTCTCTTTCAGCTCAAACTTGATGTTTTTTAGAGGAATATAGTTGGCAAAAACAGGAATTTTGGGAGATATTCTGATGGTCAGATGGTCAAAACCTTGGATTGTGGTAAAAAAAGGACGAATATCGGCGGCCGGTTTCCCTTTGATAAATCCAGCAGTTTTTATCTCATCAATTTTAGGAAAAAGACTGGTTTCCACATTTATTTTGGCTTCATAGAAACTTCCTTTATTGGTGGGAGTTTCAAGTTTCATGGAAGTGTTACCGGGAAAAATTTCCGAACCGGAAGAAATTTTTGGAGAAAGCTGATTCGAAACTAACTGAAATAATCCGTCTTCGGAATAAACAAGTGTTTCAACAGAACCTTCTAAATCAAGGTTGAGAACGGTGGCTTCTTCACCAACATTTTTATCAAAAGTTTTTTTGGTATAGGTAAAATCAGACAGGGCTAAGGATTTATAACCCGTTGTTTGATCCCCTGTCGATGATTGAATCTGGGACGTTATCTTTTCACCAGCGATTTGAAGTAATTTTTCTTGATCAATTTTCGAAACTGCTTGAACAGCTCTCGACGTACCACCGGAAAAGTCTGAGTCCGCCACAGCTACAATGGTGTTTTTTGAGTAGTTATCAACTGAAAAAGCAGAATTTTTGGGTAGATTGTGATCGGCACCAATTTTAGTAGCAGTTACTTTTACGCCTGAGGCAATTCCATAAGCACCCTGAACAATACCGACATCGGCGCTTTTGGAAGCGATGGTAATAGCCTCAGTAATGAGATAAGAATATTTGCCATTATCAGATAAGATTGAAGCACCTGATTTTAGAATAATCGGAGCAGTTGATTTGTTGGCGACAGTGATAATACCATTAGCTTTATCACCAACTGTTGCTTCTCCAGTGGTTGGAATTTGTTCTTTGGCGGAACCGAAAACTGTTTTTTTGGTGGCAAGTAGAGTTGGCGAACCGGAAATAGTGCTCTCGGCTATTGAAATTGAAAATTGATCGTTAATTTTTTCAGGTTTGAAATATATAGAGATGATTGCTTGGCCGGTAAAAAGATAAAAAACAAAGCCTAAAATCAAAAATGCGGGAATAATAAGAAGATATAACCAGGAAAATTTACTTATTTTTAAGTTTGGAAAGTGAAATTTGGGTAATGAAGGAAGGGGTAGGGTATATTTTTGTTTGGGAGTTTTTATAAGAAGCGGTTCTTCGGGTTCAATAGCATATTCCGATTCTTCAGGTTCCGTTACCGATTCTATAATTGGCTCGGGCGGAGCTTTTTCAAGTGAGTCTGGAGCGGTTGATTCTTCGTAAGAAAAACCCAATTCACTTATAGAAGATGGTGTAACTTCGGGGATATAAATATTTGTTTCTTCTCGCGGAAGACTTTCTTCGTGAGTGTCTTCGATAACTTGCCCGGTAAGGTACTGAACAGCTTCGGTTCCTCCGGTGAGAGCAATGGCTTTAATACTAAAATCAACTGCCAATACTTCAACTTTTGGCATGTGCTGAAAAGGAAGGCGTTCTTGCCACGGATGTGAAGTTATTCGTTGTTCCTCTTCTTCCAAGACTCCACCGTTAGTGAGAATAAAACGAGTGGGAAGTTTTTCGTGGCCGATCACGGTAAGCCCTTCTTCTACATCTTGTGCGAGGTCATCTGACCTTGCAGCTTCTTCTGAAGAAGTAATTTCACCTTTTTCTATAATTGAAACAACAACTTTGGTGGTATAAATCTCTAACAGAATAGCTGTCGGAGGAATACCTTCAAGTTTTTTCATGTAATGGGCAATTGCCGAGTTTATGGGAACCATACCAATCGGGTTAAGGCCCAACTCTTTTACCAGTCTGGCAATAAGTTTCGTTTTTGAAGGATGTATTTTGCCGTCATGTATCCAAGAATCCGGCAAACCAAAAATGACTTTACGCGGTTCTGCTTTAATTATTTTGACAGCTTGTTCGAGAGAGGCATCAACACCATTAATAAGTGAGTCTTCATCGGTCCAAGACTCAAATGAACCGACACTTACAACCGAAGGATTGCCATTGGCAATTTCCCAAAGGGCGGTTTTGATTAAAGATTCATGGATTTCGATGGCCAAAAAATATTCCGGTTCTGTGGATTTTGATTTGTTCCCAAATAGATTTACAAGATTCATGACGACAGTCGTCAAACAAATTGTAAATAAAGGCGGCGTGTCCCTGCGCCAAGCGACTCTTGTTTGACTATCTTTATCTTAGCAAGTTCTTCAGTGTTCGTCACGTGGGGACCTCCACAAATCTCTTTGGAAAACGGATTATTTTTGTTCCCGATGGTGTAGACACTAACAATATCAGGATATTTTTGTCCAAAAAAGGCCATGGCACCTTCTTTTATTGCTTTTTCTTTAGGCATTTCTTCGCGGGTGACCGCTTGTTTTTCTGCGATAGTTTTATTAATTAATTCTTCGACCTGTAGGAGCTCTCCGTCTGTTAATTTTTCTGGGTGAGAAAAATCAAACCTTAGTCTTTGCGCTGTTAAATTTGAACCTTTTTGACCAATATGGTTTCCAAGTATTTGACGTAGAGCCGAGTGAAGAAGATGAGTAACAGTATGATAAGCGGTGACTGTTTTTGAGTTGTCTTCAAGACCACCCTTAAACATACCAACAGAAGCAGTCCGACTAAGTTCTTTGTGTTTTTCAAATTCGGTTTCAAATTGATTGGTATCGATTTTAATATCCATTTGAGACAAAATCTCTGTGGTAATTTCAATGGGGAAACCGTAGTTTTGGTAAAGGTCAAAGGCTGTTTTCCCATCAATGT
This sequence comes from Candidatus Collierbacteria bacterium, assembly GCA_903884375.1. GTDB lineage: Bacteria > Patescibacteriota > Microgenomatia > UBA1400 > MFAQ01 > UBA2277. Next base: position 40,702 of record CAISER010000025.1, read on the forward strand.
GGGGGTTTTTTTGAAGTTCTTTAATTCCTTTATCGAGTGAGAAACCAAATTTTTTTATTTCTACCCTTATCGTTTCAAAAATAACCGGAATATCTTTTTTTATTTCAAAATATATGGGTGAGTAAAATTGACAGACAAGTGAACTTATTGGAGCCATCTTTTCCAGTATTTCGAGATTGCCTGTAAGAAAATACATTTTTACAGCTGCGCGGCGAAGTAGTCTTCTTAAAACATAGCCTTGAGCTTTATTTGTGGGGAAAACTCCGTCTTTAATCAAAAAAGTTGCAGCAGTTAAATGGTCTGCAATAACTCGCATTGAGGGCTGATTGATAACATCAGAGTAAGACTTACCAGATATTTTTTCGATTTCTTGAATCAGGGGGTATAGGCTGCTAATTTTAAACATATCCGGTTCGGAATTGGTAACTGCTTCGAGTCTGGTAAGCCCACCACCAAAATCAATATTTTTTCGAGGAAGCTCCACCAAAGAACCGTCTTCATTTTTAATATATTGCATAAAAACAGAATTACCAATTTCCAAGAAACGTCCACATTCACAGTTGGGGTGACATTTTTCATTTTTAAATGGTGATTTTTCATGAAGCAGACGATTTTCACCAAAATCAAAGAAAACTTCAGAATCTGGACCGCCTGGTTCACCTGGGGGCATATTTTCCGGCACCCCTGCTCTAGACCACCAATTTTTATTTGACTGATAGGCAAAAATGCGCTCACCTTCTTTTGCCGTAAGACCGACTTTTTTAAATAAATCTTGCCAGATGGCAATTGATTCAATATCCTTACCCACTCCAGAACCACCCCCAAATACCGTGATAAATAATTTTTTAGGGTCAAGACCAAGACCTTCATCTTTTTTTGTTAAAAATGTAAAAAACCATTCGAGCTGTTTGTCTTTAAAATAATCGCCTAAAGACCAGTTCCCTAACATTTCAAAAAAAGTGGTATGACGATTATCACCAATTTCATCAATGTCACCAGAACGGAAACATTTTTGAGAATCAACCAGACGGGTACCAAGGGGATGTTTTTGACCTAATAGATAAGGCATCATGGGTTGCATCCCAGCGGAAGTAAAGAGAGTAGTGGCGTCACCTTCTGGAACTAACGAAGAAGAGGGAATAATGGAATGACCTCGTTTTTCCATAAATAAGAGATATTTCTGCCTTATTTCATTGATGGTCATTTGAATATGAATTATAACAAGCTCTTTAAGAGAAAGTATAAGTAAAAGAATCCTGATTCATTATATTGGCCGAAAGGGGCGAACAGAAGGAGGTGCCGGGGGAGGAACTTCCCCCAAAGAAACATTGGGGCCTAATACTTCAGTACTGTGAAAATCATAGGTAGAATGATGAGGTGTTTCCTCCGGAATTATTATAGGAGTTCGTGGAAGTTCTGGTTTATCTTGATGAATTAAATTATCAGGAATTTTTTTATATTTTTCAGGTATGGAATCAAGAACTTTTTTGACAACCTTACGGCCTTCTTCAGTGCCAAAAAGTAAGGCAGCAATGATACCTATAGTGGCTCCCATAGCAAAGGAAGAAAAATGATGATCGGTGGCTTTATTAGATGGAGTCATTGTTTTCAAGATTTACCGGGGGAGTTGGCTGATCTTTACCCAGAAGATGTTGAACCATCTCAACGATTTTGCCTGACTGGCGGAAACCCTCGATGATGGCAAAAAGTCCAACTGCTGGTTGAGAAAGTTTTTGGAGAGTATCATCGGCAGTGTCGAGAGTGTGATTGATTCTGGTAAGGGAACTTTTCATTTCTTTTAAAACAACTATTAGCTCAATGCCGACGATAACGGCAACAATAGTCAGTACGGACATAGAGATTAAGGAAACAATTTGGGGCAGTGTCATGTATTAATAATAACAAATTTCAAGTAGCAATGATTTAATAACTAAAAACTCTTCAGTTTGAAATAACGGTAAGGGGTAATTCGATAAAAGAGGAACGAGAAAAACGGTTGGTCGTTTTTATTTTTATTATTGTCTCCCCCACCGGAAGGCTAAGTCTCAACTGAAAGTGGCCATTTTGGTCTGGCTTTACCACATTATCATCATTAATAGTAACTAATGAATCGGTGGAAGTTTCCCCCAGTATTTCAACAGGAGAGGCTAATACTGTATCTTTTTGGGGTTTGCTTATTTCCAGAGGTGGTGGAGTGAGAATGACCCGAAACTGGAAAGCCAAATAGATAATAAAAACAACAATACCAAGGATAATAGAGAAAAATTGTGGTGATAATCCAGATAGGATCTTTTTGGATGATCGATTATTATTTTTTAAAAAATTGTTATTATCAAAATTACGATAATCTCTTCTGAAAATAGCAATGTTTTCTTCGGGGTTGCATCCTAGATTTAAAGAGAGATTTCTGATAAAACCCTTAGCAAAGGTTTCTGATGGAAGAAGATCATATTTGTCGGCTTCAAGAGCTTTTATGTATTTAACGTCAATCTTTGTAGCGAGAGATAGCTCTTCAACGGAAATATTTTTTATATTTCTTTCTTTGTAAAGTAACTGGCCGACTGTTTTCATAACAGTTATTCTTCCAAAGTTTCGTTTTGGGGCAGATATTCATCAAAACTGCTAACAATAATTTCACGGGGTTTGTTGCCTTCAGCATGGGCCAAAATACCGGCATTTTCCAACTGGTCGAGGATTCTGGCTGCTCTGGCGTAGCCGACTTCGAGACGCCGTTGAAGAAGGGAGGCCGAACCCTTGCCTTCGGCGATACAGAGTCTGGCAGCTTCTTCAAATTTTTCGTCAACGTTACCTAAGTCTTGACCATTGGTGGACATGGTCCCTTTAGTAGAAACATTCCGAGTAATAGTGTCATCAACCTTTGCTTCAACTCCCATGCTCTTTATGTATCTAATTAGGTCGCCAATTTCTCGTTCAGAAACGAAGGCTCCTTGAATACGTTTGGGTTTGGCAACGTCTGGAGGAATAAATAACATATCGCCTTTACCTAATAGTTTTTCGGCACCTGGTGAGTCAATAATGACACGAGAATCGATCATGGAAGTGACTTGGAAAGCAATACGGGCAGGGACATTGGCCTTGATAATACCAGTCAAAACGTTAACTGATGGACGTTGGGTGGCAAGAACCAAGTGAATACCAACGGCACGAGCCATCTGGGCTAACCTAACAATGCGATTTTCAACTTCCCCGGCATTTTTACTCATCATAATATCGGCAATTTCATCAATAACAATGACAATATAAGGCATGGATTGAAAGGCTTTACTTTCGTTGTAACCAGCAATATTTTTAACACCAACCTCTTGGAATATTTTGTAACGAGTTTCCATTTCTTTGACAGCCCAACCAAGAGCGTTGACTACTTTATCAACATCTACAATAACATCGGTAAGAAGATGAGGAATTCCACTGTAAGGAGTAAGTTCGACACGTTTTGGGTCAACCATGATAAATTTAACTTCTTCAGGAGAAGCACGGAAAAGAATTGAGGCGATAAAGGCATTAATTAAAACGGATTTTCCGGAACCTGTAGTTCCGGCTATAAGAACGTGAGGCATTTTGGCTATATCAACAGTACAAGCTGTGCCAGAAACATCAAGACCTAACGAAACCATGGTTTTTGATTTACTGCTTTGCATGGCCGGAGAACTTAGCATGTCTCTCAGAGAAACAAATTCAAGTGAGCGATTAGGTATTTCGATACCGACCAAGTCTCTCCCGGGGATGGGGGCTTCAATACGAATTTGACCTTGGGGAGCTGACAGAGCCAAGGCCAGATCTGATTGAAGTGCGTTTATTTTACTTAGCTTTGTCCCCATAGCGATAGTGAGAGCATACTGAGTGACTGCAGGACCTTTGTGAACTTCGGAAACTTGAGCTTCAATTGAAAATGATTTCAAAGTATTTTGAATGATTTCAATATTTTTGTTGATATCACCACGATCGGCTTTGCCAAGTTTTTGATCAGAGAGAAGATTAATGGGAGGATATTGCCAAATAGTAGCCGTAGCTCCTTCGAGTAGTGGCTTGGGCGGAAGCTGACTTACTGGTTGAGTCTTGATTTTTGCTTCTTGATGAATAACCGGTGTGGTTGGTGTAAATGTATCCTCTCCACCAGTAATTTTGACTGAACCAGGTTTACTAACGAAAACGGTGCCATTTCTTTTTCCTAGAGTTTGAAGTTTATTTCCAGCATCACCAACTTTTTTGGCACCTTCCTGAATAAAAAGGACTAGGTCTTCGATTGAAGTCTCAAAAAGAATAAATAAACCGATGGCGGTACCGACAACAAAAAAGAGAATGGCTCCAGGTGTTGAGATCAGAGAAACAATAGAGTCTTTTATACCAACACCAATACTGCCCGAACCTGTAAGACCAGATAACGAAATCATCGTTACAACACTACCCAATAGAACATGAGCAGATGCAATGGCTAGTTTAACATGAGTCAACATTAAGCCACCAGAAATAAGAATAAAAGGAATAAAAAGAAGTGGCCAACCGAGTAACCCGCGGCCAACTTCATTGACCTTGGTTAAAAAGACGCCTTGTTGGGAGAAAGAAATAGCGATTAAACCACCTATTCCCATAATTAGAACGGCCATGATGGAATTCATGGTGTCTTTTTTAAGATTTAGTTTGTAAGGTTTTGAACGGCGACCTTTTTTACGAGCCATATTTAATCTAAGTATAGCTTAATGAATTAAATTTTAAACCTCAAGAAGAATGGCTATAACCAGAGGACGTCTTTGGGTATGATCGAAAGCAAATTTCTCAAGTTGGCCTTCAATCTTTTTTCTAATAAATCCCCAATCTGTAGCTTGACCTTTGAGATCTTTAAGACATGCATAGACATGTTTCCGAGCATCGTTTATCAACTCTTGCGATTCTTTTTGATAAACGAAACCTCTGGAAATAATTTCAATATCTCCGGTTACCTGAGAGTTATCTCGACGCATGGGAACAATGGCCAGTAATATGCCGTCGGCGGACATGACTTGTCGGTCTCTTAAAACAACCGTTCCAACATCACCAATACCTAAGCCATCTACGTAAACGTTTCTGGTTTCGATTTTGGGACCTTGTTTGACGATTCCTCCTTCCAATACAATGGACTGGCCGTCGGAGAGAACAAAAACTTTTTCAGGGTCAAAGTTCATTTCTTTGGCTAGGTCTTTATAAATCATCATGTGACGAAGATTGCCGCCAATAGGAATAATGTTTTTGGGTTTTATCAAACGGGCAAGGAGAGTTAAATCACCTCGATATCCATGACCAGAAACATGAAGATTTTCGGAAGTGCCTGAGTATGTTACTTGAATACCTCTTTTGTAGAGAGTGTCGAGTAAATCGAAAATGTCACCTTCATTCCCGGGAATAGCATCGGAACTAATGAGTACTTTGTCACCTTTTTTTAACTTTATCTGAGTATGTTCGTCATTGGCAAGACGATGCATAGCGGAACCAACCTGGCCTTGAGAACCGGAGACAATAACCGTTACTTGGTGTGCGGGAAGTGTGGAAACTTGCTGACTTTTAATAAATATTCCTTTGGGGATTTTGATAAAACCATTTTTGGCGGCGGCTTCGACATTTTGTTCGACACTACGCCCAATGATGGCTACACGACGATGATATTTGGCACTGGCATCGATGGCCATCTGAATACGAGAAATCGAAGAAGACATGGTAGTAAATATCATTTTGCCTTCGGTGGAGCGAACTTCACTGTCTATGGCTGTGAGTAAAGAACGTTCCGATGGACAGAAGCCGTTTTTTTCAACACGAAGACAGTCGGTAAGCATCAAGTCAACACCGTTATTCCCGGCAACGGCCATGGCACCCATATCCGGAGGAAGATTATCTATTGGTGTTAAATCAAACTTAAAATCGGCACCATGATATACGGTTCCGGCGGGAGTTTTGATGAGAACATGAAAACAGTTGGGGACGGAGTGAGTGATATGAATGAATTCCAAGTGGAAAGGTCCAAGATTTAGAACTCCTTCAACAGGTGTCATTTTGTTAGTTATGCCAAACTCGCGAACTTTGATTTCGGCAATAGCGATAGCCAATTTGCTTCCATAAACTTCGATGCCTTTAAGACGAGGAAGAATGTAAGGCAAACCACCAACATGATCTTGATGGGCGTGGGTTAGAACAATTCCATGAAGCTTTTTATTGGAGTGCTCAAGATAACTAATATCGGGAATAACGGCATCGACGCCAAGGGCGTCATCTTTGGGGAAACCCATACCACAATCAATCACAATTTGATCGTTGCCATATTCATATACGTACATATTTTTGGTGACGTCACCGACGCCTCCCAAAGGAATAATTTTTAAAGGAATTTTTTTAAAATCCATATTTATTTATTTAATTACTAAACTTTCAACACAGAATCACTGCTTGAATACGCCACAATAAGGTGGCAAAACTTAATTTATTTTACACTTACTAAGGGGATTGTTTTCGGAACCAAAGCTGCAATAAACTTGGGGTCAAAGATACTTTTCTTAGTCAAGCCAAAACTTAATATAGGACTATTATACCACAATAATAAATAATTAGTGTTTACATTGAAGAGAAAAAGAGTAAACTATTTTTGAATGGAAAAATTGGTGAAAGAAAGAGTGATTCGAATATTTAATTTATCAGAGGATGTTTGGCCTTTTATTGAAACGATGGGCAACAAAAAGGCAAGAATGTCGGAGATTGAGGAAAACGCAAACTTGGCCGACCGTGATTTGTTTTCAATGGCTGAGGAGTTTGAGTTTACCTTTATCACTCCCAAAAAACTGGATCCCCATTTCGTAAACTACTTTATCAAAGTTTGTATGATGCGGGAAATGGAAGTATTGGTTCCCAAAAAAAATAGTGGACTTATTTGTGAGGATATTTTGGCGGATAAGGAGATTATGAAGAGGCTTGTTAAACTGGGGAAGAGCTGTAAAAGATTGGTGCTTACCGCCTACTCTACTTCGCCATATTTTTTACACTTGGTTGGCGAGTTACGGAAAAAGGGAATTGAAGTACGAACACCAGAAGCTCCAGATGAGGCTAATGCTTGGACGGTAAATTTTTACGGAAGCAAATCGGGGATAAGACAACTGACACAGATAAACGGGGCAATTAGAGCGGACTTGAAAATGCCTAATGGAGTTGTTTCCTCGGGAGTGTTGGACTCTGCAAGGATAGCGGCAAATAAATATATAAAGGAAAATGGAGTAGTAATCAAAACAAACAAAGGCCACTCAGGAATGGGAGTACTTATTTTCCGTAAAGGTGATTTGCCGAAAAAATATCGAGAGTGTCAGAAAAAAATTATTGAAATATTTAACGGAGACAGTTACTGGGAAAAATTTCCGATCGTGGTGGAGTCTTTGGTAAAACCCAATCCTCGGATCGGAGGAGGTTTTCCAAATGCGGAGTTTTTGATAAAAAAAGATGGCGAGGTAAAACTTTTGTATTACTGTGGAATGCGAGTAGACGACAAGGGCGTTTTTGGCGGAGTGGAGATAGGAGAAGAAGTATTGCCTCGTCGTGTGACTTCCAGAATTACCGATATCGGTTATCTAATTGGCGAACAGTATGCCGAAGACGGTTATCGTGGTTTTTTTGATATTGATTTTATTGCCGGAAAAGGTGGAGAGATATTTGTGAATGAGTCGAATGTAAGAGTCACTGGAGGAACACATGTGTATCAAGCAGCAGTAGAACTGGCTGGGCGAGAGTTTATGAAGAAAGTCTATGTGTTGTCGAATAATAACTACGATATTCCAAACAAAAAAATCTTTACTTTCGACAGACTTCATAAACTAATGAAACCGATACTTTTTGACAGAAAAACGCGTGAGGGATTGGTGATTGCATCGTCAAATCTATTGGCAATGGGAAAACTGGCTTACATTATTTTTGGAAAAAATAAACGTAGAGCTTTGGCCGTCGAGGAAGAGATGACGAGATTATTATAAATATAGAATGGACCCCTCTCCCGCTCAACCAGGTTTGTTACAAAACTGGTTTCGCAATCGTCGCAAATTCCTTATGCTATGTTTTTTATAATCTGCACAAGGCATATTATGAAAAACCGGGAATTTACTCCTCACCACTTTGGTAGAAATGATTTTATATTTTCGGGCGTGAGAGATATTGTCTTGGCTTGACCGGTAACAATTAATAGAGCAACTTTACGGACAATACCTTCGATCGTGCGATTTAGGGTACGAATACCGGCGTCGTAACCTAGAGGACGAATAATCATCGGCCAGAGAGCAGGGTCAATGGTAATGATTGAGGGATCCATACCGGCGGCTTCCAAAGCTTTGGGGAATAGATATTCGAGGGCAATATGAGTTTTTTCATCGTCGGAGTAAGAAGGCATTTGAATTGGTTCCAAACGATCCATAACGGCGGTCGCTAAATTGCCCGTGTTGTTGGCCGTGGCGATAAACATAACTTCGGAAAGGTCAACGGGGTAATCAATAAAGTGATCGAGAAAACGATTGTTTTGCGTTGGATCAAGAAGCTCGACCAAAACACCCATAATATCAGCTCTGGCTTCTTCGGTAACACGGTCGATTTCATCCAGAAGAATAATGGGGTTTTTAACTCCCGTATCACAAAGAGCTCTGACCACATAACCAGGTTCGGCTTCAAGATGTAGACGAGACTGGCCACGTAAGTCTTTAGCTGAACCCAAACCTCCAAAAGGAATACGGGCAATGGGGCGGCCAAGCGCTTCAGAGAGGGCATAAGCAAAAGTAGTTTTACCGGTACCAACAAGACCAACTAAGCAAACAATCGGAGCTCTCCCCGCTCCAAGGTTTCTGGTGGTACGGAGTTTTAAGATAGACATATATTCAAGAATTCGTTCCTTGACCTCGTTCATGCCGTAGTGATTTTTATCAAGTGTGGCCTTGATAGCAGTTAAGTCAATCGGGCGTTCGACTCTTTTTGTCCAAGGAACTTTGGCAACCCAAGAAATATAGTGGCTGATTTTTTCGTATTCTTCAGAAAAAAATCCTTGGGTGGAAAGACGCTCGAGACGAGCAATCATATCAAGAGTATTTTCTTTTAACTCTGGGGGTGTTTCGATACTTTCAATTTTTTGACGAAGATCATCAAGAAGAGTATTGGCTTTTGTGGTGATTGGAGCAGGATCCATAGTTTCATTATATCCGTTTTAAAAAATACTTAGATCAGAATAAATCACACACTCTATCTAAGAAAAGGATCTTTATCGAGGATATTATTAAATAGGGCTGCTGTTAATTTTATTATCGAATATTGTAGGTTGGTGGCTTAGTGCTGCCGCTACCGGTGTTAATTCTGCACAAACTATCGTTAGTACAAGTGCTTTTAGGACATGTTGAGCTAATATTGACAGTTTTTGATATTGATTTACAAAGATTGTTACTACATGTTTTGTAAATACAAACTTTTGTGTTTGCCACTCCTGATCCCACTGTCGAGCATTTACATGTAATGCTCCCATCTTTACAGGTACACACTCTGCTCTTTGATTGTCCTGTTCCACAACCTAATGATGCCGGACAATTACCGGAACATTGATTATATGATTGACCGCTGGCAAAAGTATAACCATCACTGGTAGTGCAAGTGCCAGGCTTAATGATGGTACCGGCACAAGTATTATCATTTGAGCCTTTGCATGTACTAGTAGGACAGGTCGAACTTTGTTTAAAGGTCATGTTATATGACTTACACTGACCCTGATAACACTGGGACCATTTACATTCTTTAGTCCCTGAGGGAACGGGCTCTTTATCGGCTATGCATTGGCCGACTGCGGAACTGGCGGTATAGTTTAAGGCAATTTTTCCATTACCACAGTGATAACCAGAGCAACACTGCCGGACATCATTCCAAGAAAAAACTCCACAGTGTCCACCTTCTTCCACACACCTATTTGAAGTTGGTCGAGGTTTTTCAGTGCAATTCGATGGTTTACAGCTCGCGGTAAACGCTCTGCTCTCGCCTCCACCAGTGTAAGCGCAAATTTCTCCGGTTTTGCAGCCACCTTCCCAACCACATTTATTTGCGGTTGCCAGGCTGCTGCCACAAGTAACGTTTGCCGCTGCTGGTTCACTTTCTGGAGCATTGGGGGCTACGGCTTGTCTGGCAGTTAATTGAGCAGCAATAAAAAGAACGGCACCAAGAATAGCAGCAAAAATTAAGACAGGAAAAAACTTTTTCAAAAAAGGATTAGTATGCTGTTTGACAATCGTCTTCTTGGGCATCTTCTTGGCCATATTAGTGTGAGTTAATTATTAATTAAATTAATTAACCTCTGTTTTAATAATAACTGTTTTTTTGTAAAGGTCAAATTAACAAAACGCCCCGAGAATCGGAGCGTTTATTGCTAAGGCCTAACTTTATTATTCTACATTAACGAGAGTCTCTAAAATTGCGGAAGTTTGGACGACCACCACCTCTTTGACCGCCTCGATCACCACCGCCAAATCTTGGCCTGTCTCCTCCGCCACCCATAGGTCGCTGTGCTCTTATTGGTTCCTCGCCTTCTTTGAGCATGGTGAGATTTACGCGACCCATGGAGTCTACTTCGTAACATCTGACTTCAACTTTGTCGCCGATTTTCATTGTTTTGAAAACTTCTGGTTGGACTTGGGAAATATGAACTAAACCATCTTTCCCCGGAAGAATATTGACGAATGCGCCAAAAGCTTCAACTCTAGCAACAGTACCTTGATAGGTCATGCCAACTTCGGCTTCGGCAACAATGGAATCAATGAAAGCTCTGGCTGCATCTACCTTGGATTGATCTGTACCGGTAACGGTAACAGTACCATCATCTTCGATGTTGACTTCAACTAAGAAATCATCTTGGATTTGGTGAATGATCTTGCCACCTGAACCAATAACGTCACCAATCTTGGCAACCGGGACTTTGGTGGAAACAATTTTAGGAGCGTACTGAGATAGTTTTTCGCGTGGAACAGAAATGGATTCGACCATGAGGTCTAGAATCTTCATTCTGGCACGTTTGGCTTGTTCAACAGCTTGGGTTAGGACTTCGGCTTTGATACCCGTAACCTTGACGTCCATTTGGAGAGCGGTGATACCGTCTTTGGTTCCAGCGACTTTGAAATCCATGTCACCTAGGTGATCTTCGAGACCACAGATGTCGGTGAGGGTGACAAAATCTTTGCCTTCGGTAATTAGTCCCATGGCAGTACCGGCAACAGGTTTTTTAATTGGAACACCAGCGTCCATGAGAGACAAGGTAGAACCACAAATTGAGGCTTGAGAAGTAGAGCCATTTGAAGACATAACTTCAGAGACAACACGAATGGTATACGGGAAAACGGCGGTGTCTGGAAGGACAGGAACCAAGGCTCTTTCGGCAAGATTCCCATGACCAATCTCACGGCGACCTGTACCTGGGCGACCAACTTCACCGGCTGCGTAGCCTGGCATGTTGTAGTGATGCATATAGCGCTTGGTGGTTTCACCCTTCATACCATCGATAAGCATTTCTCTGGCTGGAGAAGCTAGAGTAACAACCGAAAGTACATGAGTAAGTCCTCTTTGGAAAAAGGCAGAGCCGTGAGTACGAGGAAGCAAACCAATCTCGATATTGATAGGGCGAATATCCTCGATTCCACGTCCGTCTGGTCTGGTTTTGGTTTCGAGAATGGTTTTTCTAGCCTCGTCACGAAGCATATGATCAGCGGTTTCGGCAATGTGACTAGCATTGTATTCTGGATGAGCGGCGATAATGCCGTCGACGATTTCTCTAGCTTGGATTCCAGTTTTGGTAGCTTCGTTTTTCAAGATTACTTGAAGATCTCCAATTTCGGCGCTAACAAACTTTTTAATTTCAGAATCTATAACGATTTCAGGGATAGTACGTTTGGCTTTGCCGTTTTCTTTGGCAAATTTGTCAATTCCTTCGGCAATGATGTCGACATATTTTTGAGCGTAGGCAAGGGCGCCGGTCATCTTTTCTTCGGAAACTTCATTGGCTCCGGCCTCAACCATACAAATGCCCCCCTTAGGACCAGAAACGACAAGATCGAGAGGAGAAACAAGCTTTTCTTGCTCATTTGGGTTGATGATGTACTCACCTTCTGGGGTCATACCAACACGAACAGCACCAACCGGTCCGGCCCATGGATAGTCAGAAAGAGATACAGCAGCTGAAGAAGCAATAATGGCTAAAATTTCTGGCTCTTCGACTCCATCGATGGAGAGAGGATAAGACATGATCTGAACTTCATTTCTTGAAGCTTGATCAAACAAAGGACGGAGAGAGCGATCGATCACACGACCAACAAGGATTTCACCTTCTGAAGGACGTCCTTCACGTTTTATAAAACGACTGGAAGAAATAACTCCACCTGCGTAGAATTTTTCTTGGTAATCAATGGAAAGAGGAAAATAATCAATTCCTTCTTTAACTCTGTTTGTGGCTACTACTGAAGCAACAACTATAGTGTCGCCGCATCTTGCAGTAACAGAACCTGAGGCCTGGGCACCAAAACGGCCGGTTTCGATTGTAATTGTTTTACCATTGAGAACAATGGTAGTTTGAGGATGTGTCATCCTTAAATCCTTTCTTTTTCGCGCCACCCTTCTTGAGAAGAAAACAGAAGATACCCAAGGACACCCTTGGACGGATATACTCTATTTACTCCTCAAGCTTATTTTGCTGAGTCGCGCAACTGACTGTTAATGTTTAGAGACTTGGTAACTTCAAGATAATCTTTTGAATTGGATTTTAGAAGATAATTTAGGAGGCGGCGTCTTTTGGAAATAATCTTTAAGAGGCCACGTCTGGAATGATTATCTTTATTGTGAACTTTTAGATGATTGGTGAGTTCTTCGATTTGGGCAGTGAGAAGGGCAATTTGCACACGAGGAGAACCAGTGTCTTTGTCACTGGCAGCGAAGGATTTTATGATATCTACTTTTGTTTCGGATTTAAGAGCCATATCGGGTTGTATTGTAACAGATGTATTTCGTTTTGCCAAGACTGAACTGTGCGTAAAGAAAAAATTTAATCATCGGAATCAAGGTCTTTGTCTTTGGTTGGTTGAGATTTCCAGATACCACCCTTGTCTTCAGGCTCAACTGGTTCAAGTTCATTACCCCAGGCTCTAAACATTCTTACTTGTCTGGGGGTAAGTTTCCGGATCAAGACAACCCTTTCCCCTGTTTCGGGGACAATCCCTGTTTCATAAGTACCGTCGGGTCCTTTTATCTTAAAAGGACGCGTAATATCGTCGTCTTGTTCGTATTCTGGTATTCCACCCATATTAACTATATTATATCAACCATTGTCACCAACACGGAAGATTTTAGGTTTGTTCCAGTCTGCCGGGATTGAGGTACCAGCTTCATTGGTAGATAGGTTTTCTTCTTCCGGAAGAGGAATGTTTTCTTCGGTAGGAGCCGATGGAACATCGGGCACTTCAAAAAATGGCGCTTGGGAAAAACGAGGAGTTTGAACTTTTGTTTTTGGAAGATGAGCACCGGAGCGCATAAGGAAAGCAATGGCTTCAAAGGTGTCTGCCGTTAGATTGCCTGTGGATAAATTATTGGAACTTTCGTAAATATTGGTTAATAGATTTTGAGAAACAGAAGTGTTTAGTTTTAATTTTAATTCCTTGAGAAGACCAATAACCAACTCAGAAAAAGAACCCATGTTTTTGTGATAAAGATTGCCGGTAAATGCGGCTGGTCGAAGAGTATTGTTGAGATTTAGAATGGTGGCATTATCCAAAAAGTTTTTTTCATCGGCATAAATTTTTCCTAATTCTTCGAGAGAATTAATACCAAGAGTAATGACTAAGTCGGCTTGAGCTCCTGAGTAAGAGTATTTAACACCGCCGATATCGGGAACGGGAGCACCAGTTTTGGGTTTTACCAATAGATAAAATTTGCCGTCATCTCTGACATCGTAGTCAACTTTATCCAAATCTTCTTCACGATAATCAAAGGAGATAATTAAGTTACGACTACCAATGGAGTCGGGGATGTTTTTTATACCATTAGTTTCGTCATCAACTTCGACTTCACTTCCACAACCGATTTGAGAAATTTTCCCTGATTGTTTTAGAGCAAGATGAAGACTGATTCCGGCGGTAACAAGATCTTTTCCTGGATCGGGAGGAAGAATAATAATAATAGACTTGGCAGATTTAATTAAATTATTAACGTTTATTTCCGATTTGTTGTCTTCCATTTTAGTTTTCTATAGTTGTGGCCGTCATTATATCACCAGTTTTAAACTCAATATTGGGAGTTAAAACCAAACCACATTCCTGATCTTTTTTGGCCTCCAAAACATCTTCTTTGCCGATTTTAAGGGAAGTAATTTTTGAGTTATCAACCGTGTCGCCAATTTTAAATTTACCTGAGGTAATACTACAACCATAGACGATGGTCCCGCCAAAATTAAAGACTTTGAGAACACTGGCTTCCCCTGTCGTAATTATCTTGGGAGCGGCTTGTGCCGATTTGGTTGTTTGCAGTTCTTTTAGATAATCAAATAGTTGATAAATTATTTTGAAATTGGTGAATTTGATATGTTCGATTTCCGCCAAACGGGCAACTGAGGCCGACATTTTGGAGTTGAAGCCTAAAATTTCGGCTTTGGTGGCAATAGCTGTTTCAATATCGGAATCAGTGACCAAACCAACGGAACTACTAACAATATTGGCTTTATCTTTGATTGTTTCTGAGATGGCTTCAAGTGAACCTTGGACATCGGCTTTGAGAATAATGGTAGGAATTTCTTCACTAATAACATCCGAAACACCAAAAGTATTATTTGTTTTTTGGTTGATGCAGGGTTTGCTGGTGATAATGTCGCCAACATTGGGAACTTTGGCAAAACCAATTACTTGAAAAGGAGTCGAGGGGGTTGCCTTGGAAAGAAATTTACCGGAGTAGTCCAACATGGAGCGGATTTTGCCGAAATCAATTTTACCGTTGTAGAGAGGATCGTTTTTATCAAAAACACCACTTTTTACTAATAGAGTTGCCAAAGGACCTTTTTGCGGATGCATTGACGACTCAATAACAAGAGCCGTGGCCGGACAGTCATCCGAATTGTCTTTTAGCTCTTCCAGCTCAGCCAATAGAAGAATAATTTCCAGTAAATCATCTACGCCCTCACCGGTTTTGGCGGAAATGTTGACTATGGGAATATTCCCTCCATAGCCTTCAACAAAAACGCCTTCGTTTGCTAGATCTGTTTTGACTCTTTCAGGATTTACTCCTGCAAGGTCGGTTTTATTAACGGCAACAACAAAAGGAATACCGGCAGATTTGATGTGTTCGATGGATTCTTTCGTCTGGGGCATCACCGAGTCGTCGGCAGCAATAATAAGGATAGCTACATCAGCAGCTTGGCCACCTCTTCGACGCATTGCCGAAAAAGCCGCATGACCGGGGGTATCGATAAAGGTAATTATTTTGCCTTGATGTTCAATTTGATAAGCACCAATGGCTTGAGTAATGCCACCAACTTCACCTGAAGCAACCGAAGCATGACGAATCCTGTCTAATAAAGAGGTCTTTCCATGATCTACGTGTCCTAAAATAGTAACCACCGGTGGCCTGGTGGCAATTGTTTTTTCGGCCATGATTTAATTTAGTTTTTGTAAACAGCCAACTGCGATTTGATTTTTTCAAGAGTCTTGGGGCCAAGACCTTTGACTGAGTCGAGTTTATCAGAGGTGAGATCCTCAATATGAGTTAGCTCTGCTTCCAAAAGAATATTTCTGGTTTTGGTGTCTAAACCTAGTTGGTCAATTTCGTATTCTTCTGTACCGGTAACAACAATCCCTGCATCTTTATCTTTGGTTTCTTCAGAAATTATTCTCAATTTTGTTTGAGTAAGCTTGGCAGCCAATTTAACATTTTGACCACCACGACCGATCGCCAATGAAAGCTGGTCTGCAGGAACGGTAACAATTGTTTCGCCAGTTGTTTTGTCGTATTTTATTTCCAATCCTTCAGCGGGGGCTAAAGCAGACTTAATATATTTGTCTTTGTCTTCTGAGAACTGAATAATGTCAATTTTTTCGTTATTTAATTCATTAATGACTGCTTGAACGCGAACTCCTTTTTGACCAACGCAAGAACCTACTGGATCGACTCCGGGTTGTGTAGACTCAACGGCAACCTTGGAACGACTTCCTGGTTCACGAGCAACCCCTTTTATGATGACACTACCAGCACTAACTTCAGGAACTTCTCTTTCGAAAAGACCTGAAAGTAAATTGTCATCGGCTCGAGATACAATAATTTGACGGCCTTTAGCTGTTTCGGCAATTTCTTTCAAATAAACTGCAAGACGAGAATTTAAACGATAAAACTCAGTTGGAGATTGTTCTTCGGGAGGCATGACTGCTTGGCCACGACCTAAATCAATAATTACACTACGTCCGTCCATGCGTTGGACCATACCGGTCATGACTTCACCAATGTGGTCTTGGTAATCAGCGAGAACGGAGTCACGTTCGGCTTCGCGAATAGTTTGGAGAATAACAAATTTGGCGGCTTGAGCAGCAATACGACCGAAGCCAGGAGGAGTAATGTCTTTTAAATCTTTTTTCTTGGCACCTTCCTCACCAACAAACAAACGGAATTGGCCGTTATCGGAATCGACATCGGCAGTAATCATTTTGCCTTCTTCTTCAAGTTTTAGTGCCTGTTCTGGATAGTCTTTTTTAAATGAAGCTATGAGAGCAGTATTGATGGCGCCCAACACAGTTTCCGGAGCGATGCCCCGTTCGGAACAAATTTGATTTATGGCTGCGGCGAACTCGGTTCTTGCCGATAGTGTTTGTGTATCCATGTTAGATGTTTTAAATTTTATGTTTTACGTTTAATATTTTTGACTAAGTTTAAAAAAGGACGGTCAAACGCCGCCCAAAATACACTTAATCGAGGTTATTATAGCACGTTGAAGCCAAATCGAGAAAGAATTTAAATGGTGAAATTGATTTAGGATTCCTCGAATTTATTAAGAAGATCCTTTTGCTTATTAGAAAGATGAGTGGGGAGTTTTATGACAAAACGAATATATAAATCGCCATGTTGATTGCCTTTGAGATGTTTAATGCCTTTCCCGGTTAGTCGAAGTGTGGTACCGGGTTGAGTGCCGGAGCGAACTTTGATCTTTAAATCTCCGTTTAAGGTAGGGATTGTGGTGTTACCGCCCAGGATAGCTTGTGTGAAAGAAATTTCATGATTAACAATAACGTCATAGCCTTCGCGTTGGAAAATTTTGCTGGGACGGACAACAAAACTAATATCAAAATCGGAGTAACGAATTTGGGTTCCCTCGTCTGCTCCTGCAGGAATTTTGACAGTGTATTCTTTTCCTTGGTGAACAATGGTTTTTTCGGCACCTTTGACAGCGTCGTCAAAATCAATTTTAAGTGAGTAATGAGTCTTTTGTGGTCTTCTTTGTCCACCAAAACCTCCGCCAAAGAAACCACTAAAAATATCAAAGGGGTCGGAAAAACCACCGGCTCCACCAAATAAATCTTCAAAATTAATATTGCCACCTTGCTGATAGTAACCACCGAAGGGATTTCCTCCAGCACCGAAGGGATTTCCTCCACCTTGGCTAAAAGCAGCATGACCAAACTGATCATATTTAGCTTTTTTATCAGAGTTGCTTAAAACTTCGTAGGCTTCATTGATTTCTTTGAATTTTTCATGAGTATCGCTATCTTTATTTCTGTCGGGGTGCCACTTGAGCGCTAGTTTTCTATAAGCAGATTTAATCTCTGCAGCTGTGGCAGATTTATTTACTCCGAGAATGTCATAGTAATCTCTTGTTGTCATTTGTTATTTAGATATCATAATAAGAGCTTTCTCGTTTTCTTTTCAATAATTTTATTATTGAAATATCCAAACTGCGCTTCCTCTTATATTCGCTCATAGTTCGTTTCACTTCACTATGATGCTTGAATATAGTCTCTCGTGGTAGCCATATTAATTCAACAACCATTTTAACAGGGGCTTGAATCGTCAAGCCCCTGAAATTAATTGGTTTTATTCGACAACCTCGCCTTCCTCGGCAGTTTTGGCATCAGTCTTTGCTTCTTCAGCTTTGCCGTCTTCAGGTTTACTTTCTTCTTTCTTGTCTTTTTCACCGGCGGCTTTGTATAGCGCTTCTGCATGTTTTTGAACCAGTTCGGTGGCGGTTTTTAGTTTGGCATCAACAGATTCCAAAGTAGTATCGGCTTTTTTCAGTTCTTCTTCCAACTCCGAAAGTGATTTTTCGATTTCTTCTTTGGCAGCACTATCGAATTTGTCTCCCGAGTCTTTGAGAACTTTTCTTGTTTGAATGATTAAAGTGTCGGCTTCGTTTTTCTTGTCGACCAACTCTTTCTTCTTTTTATCGTCTTCGGCATACTTCTCGGCTTCTTGTTTCATTCTTTCGACTTCTTCATCGGAAAGGTTGGTAGCGTTTTTTATCGTAATCTTTTGTTCTTTGCCGGTGGCCTTATCCTTGGCCGAAACATTTAAGATACCGTTGGCGTCGATGTCAAAAGTAACTTCAATCTGAGGAATACCTCGAGGTGCAGCCGGAATACCATCAAGGATGAAACTACCTAGTGTCTTGTTGTCTGCGGCCATTGGTCGCTCACCTTGGAGAATATGAATCTCAACTTGGGGCTGATTGTCACTGGCTGTTGAAAATACTTGAGATTTACTGGAAGGAACCGTGGTGTTTCTTTCGATTAGAGGAGTCATCACTTGGCCCATGGTTTCGATACCAAGAGTTAGAGGAGTAACGTCTAGAAGTAGGACATCTTTGACGTCTCCGGAGATAACACCTCCCTGAATGGCGGCACCAAGAGCAACGGCTTCGTCCGGATTAACGGATTTGTTTGGCTCTTTGCCAAAGAAGTCTTTGACTACTTGCTGAACCTTGGGCATACGAGTCATTCCACCGACCAAAATGATTTCGGCAATAGCAGATTTTTCAATCTTGGCATCAGCCAAAGCTTTTTTACACGGTTCAATGGTTTTTTGAATTAAATCATCAACTAATTCTTCAAGTTTGGCTCTGGTTATCTTCATAGTTAAGTGAAGTGGGTTGCCATCACGTTGAGTGATAAAAGGTTGATTAATTTCTGTTTCGGTAGCACTGGAAAGTTCGATTTTGGCCTTTTCGGCGGCGTCTTTAATACGCTGAAGCGCTTGTTTGTCTTGAGCAAGGTCAACACCATTTTCCTTTTTGAATTCGGAAACAATGTATTCAATTATTTTGTGATCAAAATCATCACCACCAAGGAAAGTGTCGCCGTTGGTTGATTTGACTTCAAAAACGCCATCGCCCAGTTCGAGAATAGAAACGTCAAAAGTACCACCACCTAAGTCATAGACCACGACAACTTCATTTTTTCCTTTATCCAACCCATAGGCCAAAGCGGCGGCGGTTGGTTCGTTTACAATGCGCTTTACATTTAATCCGGCAATCTCACCTGCTTGTTTGGTGGCTTGGCGTTGAGAATCATCAAAATAGGCAGGAACAGTAATGACAACGTCGGTTACGGGTCCTCCAAGATAGGCTTCGGCGTCTGCTTTGGCTTTTTGGAGAATTTTGGCAGAAATTTCCTGTGGTGTGTATGTTTTCCCTCCAATTTTTATAATAGCCAGACCATCTTTACCCGCTTCAATATCGTAAGGAGCAATTTCTTTGGTTTTTTGGGCTTGTTTGCCGGAATATTTTTGGCCCATCAATCTTTTAACGCTAAAAATCGTGTTTTCCGAGTTTAAGACCATTTGACGTTTGGCAACATCACCAACAAGATTTTTTAGAGGTTCAACAATTGAAGGAAAGGTGTTTTTCCCTTCAGCCGTGGGGATAATTTTGGCTTTTCCAGCCTCCATGACCGCAATGGCACTATTGGTGGTGCCTAGATCGATGCCGATTATTTTTGACATATGTTTTTGTTTAATTAATTTATTAATACTTGATTATTTTTCTCCTGAGCCGACATTTACTTTAGCAGGACGGAGAACCTTATCGAAAAGATAATAGCCTTTGGTAAGGGTAGAAATGACATGGTCTTTTTTGCCCGGAACGACTTCGAGACAATCCATAGTGAGTGGATCAAAGAGTTTCCCATCCGATTCAATTAATTGAAGTCCTTCTGTTTTTAGAGTTTCATGAAGTTGTTTGATAACCATTTCCAAACCGGCATCATGGAGATGATTTTGCGCCATTTCCAATGAATCGAGATTGAGAAGAATTTTTTCAAGAAGCACCGCATTGGCGAATTTGACTATTTGAGTCTGAGTTTCTTTAAAGCGACGGTCTTGATTTTGATAATCAGCCAATACTCGTTTGTAGTTTTGTTCGTGTTCATCAGCACGAGCGATGATTTTTTCTATTTCTTTGCTGGAGGGATGTGTTTTTTTTACCATTCTTGTGCAATTTGATTTACTAAATTAGCGATATAGCGAACGAAGGGAATATTGCGGTCATATTCCTGACGACTGGAGCCGATGATACCGAGACTGCCACGATGACCACCAATGTTTAGATCGGCAAAGACACAACTGGCAGGGCGAAGGAGGGTGATACCCATTTCGTCACCAACTAAAATATGAATTGGAGAGTTGTTTCCTGCCCGATTAAATATATCCAAAAGACGTTGGTGTTGATCTAATAGATAGAATACTTCTTTTGCGGTAGTAAAATCTTGAAACTCAATCTCATTAAAAATATTGGCATAACCGGCATGATACATTTGACCTTCTTCGGTGGTGGCGATACAAAGTGACTTGGTTCTTTCGGAGAGAACTTTGGTAGCTTCACGGAGAAGATCATCTCTGTTATAGCGATGATCCCAAACTCTTGATTTCACATTAACCTCTTCAGCAACAGAAAGATCTTTTTCTTTCATTAATTCATTAACATAAAACTTGATGGCCATGGGGGTGGGGATGCGACCGGCAGAGGTGTGTGGTTGGGTGAGAAAACCTTTTTCTTCCAGAACAGCCATTTCATTTCGAAGAGTTGCCGGAGATACACCAAGACGGTATTTGTTTTCCAGAGTGACCGAACCGACCGCTTCGGCAGTCTGGGTAAACTCTTCAACAATCGTTTTAATTATTTGTATCTGTCTTTCGGTTAGATCCATAATTTTTTTGTTTATCACTCTAGTTAGGAAAGTGATTAGCAGTACTATATCATGAGTGATAATTGGTCGTCAAGTCTTTTTTGTTGTAAAGTTATTTCATGGCTAGAAAAAGTGAGTTGTTTAAAAGCTTGATACCGTTGATTTTTGGATTAATAGTGATAGTCATTGTGGTAGAAGTAATCCCAAACGCGGTTAAGTTGGTTAGCAAAGCTTCGGGACAAAAAGCTGATTTAGTTTTTAATCTTGAAGGTGTTATCGGAAAGATGCCTACACCTTGGAGAAACTTGGCACAGGGAGGAGAAGAACAGGGTGATATGATTTCCAAAGTAATACCGGAAGTTCGGGCACTAAAACCTGAGTATATTCGTATTGACCATATATATGACGCATATAAAGTAGTATCCAGAAATGAGGGGCAGCTCGTTTATGACTGGTCGCGTCTTGATAGTGCAGTAGCTTCAATCATGGCAACTGGTGCTAAGCCATTTTTATCTTTGTCTTATATGCCGGAAGTTATTGCCAAAGGAGATATAGTGTCGGCAGCTCGTGACTGGAGTGAGTGGGGACAGGTAGTGGGAGCAACAATTCAACATTACAGTGGCATAAATCAAAAAAATATTGATGGCGTAATTTATGAAGTGTGGAATGAACCTGATTTGTTTGGCGGTTTTAAAACATACGGAGAGAAAAATTATCTTGATATGTATGCCGCCTCGGCTCGAGCGGCCGCTAATGTTCGTGGAACAAATTTATTTGAAATTGGAGGACCGGCAACTACCGGACTTTATCAAAACTGGCTGGAAAGATTAATTAAATTTGTGGAAGCTAATAGTTTGAGAATGGATTTTATTAGTTGGCATAAATACACAACCGATCTTGAACAGTTCGAAAAAGATGTTACTTCCGCTAGATCTTGGGCAGAAAACATTCCAGCATTAATAAATCTAAAGTACTACGTAACAGAGTGGGGTTTTGATAGTGAAAACAACAAAGGATATGACGAGAGAAGCGGAGCTATCCATTTATTGGCGGCAACTAGAACTATGGTGGGAACTGTCGACCGTGCCTTTGTATTTGAAATAAAAGATGGTCCGGGACCGGAAAAATACTGGGGGCGATGGGGAGTTCTCACCAATGAAAAATTCGGTACACCCGAGAAAAAGCCTCGATATGAAGCGATCGAGTTTATCAATAGCTTGTATCCGTATCGTATAAGCGTTTCCGGTGAAGGATCTTGGATTAAGAGTTTGGCAACAGCAAATGAAAATGGTGATATTAAAATTTTGGTGACCAACTACGATTCAAAGAACAGCCATGTTGAAGCAGTGCCAATAACTTTGGAAAATTTACCAAAGAGTAAGTTCACAATTGTTCGAGATAACTTTATGGGAGAAAGTAGAAGTTTAAAAGTGGCTACAACAAGTGCGACATGGAAAACCAGTGAGTATTTTGAACCAAACTCGGCGGCAATATTTACGATAAATTTTTAAGAAAATATATTAGACCTTAACTACAGCGAGGAAAGCAGACTGGGGAAGTTGAACTTTGCCGAATTGTTTCATACGAGCTTTACCTTTTTTCTGTTTGTTTAAAAGTTTTAGATTTCTGGTAAAGTCGCCGCCATGGAGCTTAGCATCCACATCTTTTCTGTATGCTTTGATAGTTTCACGAGCAATAATTTGACCGCCGATGGCAACTTGAATGGGGATTTCGAATTGTTGACGAGGAATGGCTTCTCTCAGTTTTTCGGCAATAGCTTTAGCCTTAAAGCCCGATTTTTGCTTGACCGTAATAATGCTCATTGGAGTAAAGACTTCGTGATTTAACAATACATCCAGACGAACCAGCTCAGCTTTTTGCCAGCCGGAAAGTTCGTAGTCGAGGGAGGCAAAGCCTTGAGAGACACTTTTTAAACTATCGTGAAGTGCGGTAATGACTTCGATTAGAGGTAAGAGATAGTCGATTTCGACAAGCTGATCAAGATAGCTGACATTAGTCATATTGCCACGAAGATCTTGACAAAGTTGCATGACAGCACCGACATAATTATCGGTTACCACAATTTTGACATTGGCCATTGGTTCATAACCCTCGGCGATAATAGCCGGGTCGGGAAAATCAGCTGCCGAACTAAAGATTTTCTCTATGCCATTTCTTTGGACTACTTTATATTCAACTGATGGCGAAACGGCAATAACCGGTAAATTAAATTCACGTTCAAGACGTTCGCCAACAACTTCTGAATGTAATAACCCAAGGAAACCGACTTTAACACCTTGACCAAGGATAGGAGAGTTGATTCCTTGAGTAGTAAGAGCCGAGTCATTTAATTTTAGTTTTTCCAACGCATCAACTAAGTCTCTATATTGAGAACCATCAGATGGATACATATCCAAGTAAACATTGGGGTGAATTTTGCGGAAACCGGGGAGCGGAGTAACTTCTTTGCTTTGTGATGCCAAACAAAGAGTGTCCCCGACCAAAATACGACGAATATCTTTTAGACCAGTAATGATGTAACCAACATTCCCAGCAGTAATGATTTTTCTTTCTTCACGTTTGGGACTAAACACACCAATTTCGGATGCCATAATAACTTGACCAGAGTTTAAAAACTCCAGTTTGTCATTAGTATGAAGATCACCTGTAATGATACGGCAAAAGGCAATGACACCAAGATGAATATCGTAGACCGAGTTAAAAACGAGTGCTTGAAGAGGTTTGTCTTCCGTTTTTGGTGAAGGTAGGTCAGAAATTATCTTGTCTAGTAAATCGGCTACTCCCTCACCAGTTTTGGCGGAAACAAAAAAGGGTTCTGTGGAGATATTTAATAACTGTTTTATTTGCCTGGTGGCTGCGGCTACATCGGCAAGAGGAGCATCAATTTTATTGATGACAGGAATAATTGTAAGTCCTAAGTGTTTGGCAAGTCTTAGGTTGGCGACTGTTTGGGCTTGTACTCCTTTGGTGGCATCAACCAGAAGAATAGCGCCGTCACAGGCTTCTAGTGCCCTTTCGACTTCATAATTAAAATCCACATGTCCGGGAGTGTCGATAAGATTTAGAGTGAAACCTTTGTAATGCATGGTCACTGGAGCAAGTTTTATGGTGATGCCACGCTCTCTTTCAATGGGGTTGCTGTCGAGAAGCTGGGGAATGATTTTGTCTTTATCGACGGTTCCGGTAATTTCCAACATCCGGTCGGCCAAAGTGGATTTACCGGCATCAATATGGGCAATGATAGAAAAATTTCTGATTTTGTTTTCCATAGAGAATATTAACTACCAGAAACCGGAGTCTCGATGACTTCATCGGTTTCAGCAAATACTTGTCTCCAGTTGCCTAGTTTCCCAAAAAGCCGTTGGACGTCAATGAATTGATTGATTTTGAGTAGATAAGCGAGACCAAAATAAACAGTAAGACCGGTGATACTAACAATTGCTGTCAGGATTAGAAGAGGAACGGTGCGAGTAGTGTCAAAAACGAATTGATCCAAGAGTTTCATGGGTATCCACAAAGCGATAGCAGTGAGAGAAGATACCAGAAGCATTTTGATTATTTCTTTGGTGATTTTTAAGCTTGGTAATCCAGCACGAATAACTAAGTAAAGAACAAAAAAGTTTAAAGCGTTGCTAAGACTCATGGCAAAACTCATACCCAACACTCCCCAGGCAAAGGTATCGGTAAACAAATATGACGATACAACGAAGAGAATTAAGGTGGCGATATTAATAATAAGAGGCGTCTTGGTATTTTTCTTGGCGTAAAAAGCACGAGTTAATAGCTGAACTGCGGCTTGAGGAGCAATTGATAATGAAAAAATAGCTAGAGCTTTCCCTGTAAGTAAGGTGGCATCCCAAGGAAAATTTTTGGCTCCAAAAATAATACGGACAATTGGAATTCTTAAAATAAGAATGAGAACGGCGGCGGGAAGGCAAAAGAAAAATATTTGCAGAATGGTTTTCCCGAGAGTTTCGGAAAATTTGGCTTGATCTTTATCGAGTGCTTGTTCGGAAAGAGTTGGAAAAGAGGCTTGACCAAGAGACACTCCAAAAAGAGAAATCGGAAGAACATAAACCTGTCTGGCAAAATTAAAAATCGTAAAAGAACCAGCAGACAAAGCAGAAGCTAGATTTAAAGAAACAATCCGCTCTACTTGAACTAAGGCAAGAGAAATAGTGCGAGGAGGCATAAGGTGAAGCATTAGACGAACACCTTTATGTTTTAGACGATAATGAATTTTGGGAAAGTAACCTGAGTGAAAAGCCGAAGGCAATTGAATAAAAACATGAAGAAGAGCCCCAAAAATAACACCTATTGCGGCGGAATATATACCCAAAAATGGTGTGAGGATCAAAATCCCCAAAATGGTGCCGAGATTATAAAAAAGTGGAGCTATTGCAGGAATAAGAAAACGTCTTTGAGCTTGAAGAACCCCTGTTAAGAATGAGGAGAAGGTAAAGAATACTTGAGCGACTGACATTAACCTGATGAGATTGACCATTAAATCAAGCTGATTGCCAGTGTAATGAGAAAGAAGTGCTGAAAGAGGTCGAGCAAAAATAGCGATCATGATCGAAAAAATTAGAAGGATAGTCGTAACCCAAGTAAGAGCAACATTAGCCATAAAATTGGCTTTTTTAAAGGATTTTTTTAAATAGCTTTGATAAATAGGAATAAAAGCAGCAGAAACGGCACCAACAACCAGTAACTGAAAAACCGTGTCGGGAATAATAAATGCAGCGAAATAAACATCAAGGTCCCCTTCAAGTCCACCAAAAAATCTGGCGGCAAGTAAACGATTCCGAATAAGCCCCAAAAATGCGGAGAGTAAAAAAGAAGCAGCGATAATGGTTGCGGCCGAAAGGATACTGGAACTTTTTCGATTCAAGATACCTTGAGACCTTGATAATATTTTTTGGACCACTGTGGTTATTTTAATTCAAGAGCTTCACTTGCGCTAGGTGGAGCTCGTGGTAAAATAGCGCCATGCCAATAACAAAATCAGCAATAAAAAAATTAAGGGCCGATACAAAGAAAGCCCAGTTTAACAGAGCCTCAAAGACAAAAGCGAAATCAGCAATTGACGCTTTTAAAAAAGCTCTTTCGATTGAAAGTCTTAGTAAAGCATTTTCGATGGTGGATAAGGCTGCCAAAAAAGGTGTTTTGAAAAAAGGTAAGGCGGATCGAATCAAAGCTCGTTTATCTAAGAAGATTTCTCACTAAGGTCGCGTTTTTTTGATACACTGAAAGTGTGGCTACTGCACATGGTGTTTCTGGTATTAACTTACTACCCAAGGACAGTTTTGAGTTCTCTGTATCGGGGAAAGTATTAAGGTGGGTAACAACTGTAGGCAGAGTATTGGTAGTATTAACTGAATTTGTAGTTCTTCTTTCTTTTGCCTCAAGATTTTATTTTGATAAGAAACTAAGTGATTTAGGAGATATTTTGGAACAAAAACAAATTCAAATTGAAGCATACGTAGATGTGGAGTCAGAGATGAGAAAAATATTGGCAAAACAACAACCGATTGAGTCTTCAGCAAAAAACAGTCTTGGCCTTGAAACAAAAATAAACGATTTGACTCGGATATTGCCTACGGGAGTTGTATTGGAAAGCCTATCTCTATCAAACAAGACGCTAAATATTGGCGGAAAATCATCTTCCGAGTTTGGCTTTGCCAAATTTATAAGTGGCATTAAAAATATGCCTGGAGTGATGACGGTAAATATGAAAAATACCAGCTATGAACAAAAAACTGGAGGGGTAAAGTTTAGTATTCAAATCAACTATAAATAATGGCATCAATATTATCCAACGGGAAATACTCGCTTTACTTTCAAAAAGTAAATCTTATGTACCGGCGACCGGAGATAAAAGCGTCTTTGGAGCTAATATTATCGGTATTTACGGTAGCCATATTGGTGTTTGCTGCCATTAGACCGACTTTGGCAAATATAGTAACACTTCAAAAGAAAATTGCCGATCAGGAAATAGTAAACAAAAAGGCGGATAACAAAATTTCTCAGCTTATAAACGCTCAAAATCAGTTAAATACCCTGGGAGATGGGCTGCGACTTTTTAATGAAGCCGTTCCGGATGATTTTACTTATACCGATGTTGCCAAAAGACTGGAGTATGTTGCTAAAACGAATAATTTATTCATTGAATCACTTTCATTTTCCGGTATTGCTTTACAAAATGGAACAAAAACAAAGGGTGACTGGTTGGATAAAATCGCCAAACCAAATGCAAATAATATTTTGCCTAATCAAATGTCGTTTGCCATAAATGGAAAACCACAAAATGTGTTTGCTTTTTTGAAAGAAGTGGAAAATATGGATAGATTGGGAGCATTGAATAACGTTTCGCTCTCTACCTTAGTGGGGGCTAACAAAATAGAAGACTCGCTAAAAGCAACCGGACAGATTACTTTTTATTTTTATACGGAAAAAAAATGAAACCTACTCGAACACTATCTTCTTATGTATTATTAGTAGGGGTATTGGGATTGTCTATCGTTGGAGGAGTGGTAGCCTATCAAATTTATGCTGCAGCGATAAAAACTCAGACGACTCCCGAACAAACAGTAGCAATAAAACCGTTGGATGGAATAATAAACCAAACAACGCTAGATGGCTTGAAAAAAAGAAAAGTATATAGCGATTCCGAAATGAATTTATTAATTAACACACCAATTAGTCTACCAACACCGGAAGCAATTCCCGCGTCAACAAGTGCAATTTTGGAGGCGACACAAGAAGCAACAATTCAAAACAATGAGTAAAAACGGATTAATGACCAAGCGGATACCGACAGCATTAGGAATCCTAATTCTATTGGGAGGACTGGTGGCCGGAGTGTTTTTGGTAAACGGACGTCAAGGGTTATTAACCAAGGCAGGACCAACAGAAGCACCAAAAAACGTCAAAATTTCGGATAACGGTTCAAATACTTTCACGGTTAGCTGGACAACAGATACGCCTGTAACCGGATATCTTAAATACTCGGAAAATCTAGCAAAAATCAACACTCCCGCAGGTGATATCCGAGATCAAATATCGGGCACTTCCCAGGGATATACAAATCACTATGCCAAAGTTACCGGACTAAACCCTTCCCAGGCATATTATTTTATGATTGGTTCTGGTTCACAGATGTATGATGATAACGGGAAACCCTTTAGTGTCACTACAGGACAAAGTGTGATTGTTCCTCCGGAGGATGTAGTTAGTGGAAAAATTATTAGTGCCGATGGCAGCCCAATCAATAACGCGATTGTTTATTTTGAAACCGAGGGTGGGCAGACTTTATCGGCAATGACAAAAACTGATGGTACTTATCGAGTGAATTTAGCTTCATCGCGAGACAGTAAAGGAGCCGTTTTAACTTATGATCCGAGTACGACATTGGTTTCAATTTTTGTTCAAGCAGGAATATCAGGAACAGCTACGGCAATTGTAAATACGGGAAAAACAAAACCTATCCCCGATATTGTATTGGGAAAAAATCAAAGCTTTATCGATACTATCGTAGCAACGGCATCGGGAATAGCAAACGAAAGTGTCATAAAAAGTGGTGGTTTTAAGAGTATTACGGAACAAGCCGCACCAATTGCTCTCGCGCCGGAGGCAACCGAATCGGCAGGTTCGATAATCATAACCAACCCATCAATAAATGGTGAAATGATTGCTACCAGTTCTCCAGAATTTGCCGGAAAGGCAGCTCCGGGAACAACTATTAGAGTATCTGTTCATTCCACTTTGGAATTGACACAAATTATTAAAGCCGATAAAAATGGTGATTGGAAATGGACACCACCTCAGGGACTAGATCCTGGGCTACACACTTTGACGTTGGAATATACCGATGAAAATAATGTATTCCAAAGAGTAGTGAGAAACTTTACCGTGTTGGCTTCCGATAAAGTAGGAAGTTTACCGGCATTTACGGCAACACCGTCAGCAATTGTTGCCACAATTTCGGCCACACCAACAAAGAATCCGAGTATGCCCGCAACATCTTCGTCAACTCTTACCAATTCCGGTGCATTGTCTCTGACATTAATTATGGGTATTATTGGTGGAGTGTTATTTCTTTTTGGCCGAGTATCAAAAAGATGGTGGAGAGATTGACGAATTACATTATCTTCTTTATAGTGTAGATAGGTCTTAATTTATTGGACTGTGACATATATTAATGGACGACACAAATAAAACAAATCAGCCGTTAGATTCGAGTGCTTTACCTGGATCTTTGCCGTTTACTCCTCCAATCAGTTCCGTTCCGACGATGGAAGATATTACACCAACTGCTGAGCCTAGCGTTGCCCCTACTGTGAATACAACGACTCCTATATCGACCGTGGCTACACCAACAATAGAACCTTTGCCAAAAACAGAATGGGATTTACCTGAACCAACTCCCGTTGCTTCCGCCCCGGAACCAACAATTACATCGACAGTACCGGCTCCGGATCCCGAACCAATAATGGCTACTCCTCAAATTACTCCTCCCGTTTTGGATGTGGCGCCTTTACCCACTCCAACCCCAACAGAACCAACAATACCAACAGAAAAACCAAAGAGTAAAATTTCTCCAATTATAGGAGGAATTGTTGCCTTACTATTTGTGGTGGGTGTAGCTGGAGCGGCTTATTATGTTTCAAATCAGTTATCAACTAGACAAGCTGTAGCACCAACTGCTCCGGAGAGTGAGCCGATGGCGGCGGCATCTTGTAGTGCAAAAAGTGGGCACTGTACGGGTGAACAAATTTGTGATACTCGTAAAAATACGATGGAAAAACTTGATTGTGGGGGAGTATTACAGTGTTGTTATCCTAAACCAACAGCTTTACCTGCAACACAAACTGCTGCAACGACAACAACGTGTCAGTGCATACCCGGTAAAACAGAAATCTGTACTTTAGATGCAGGGAGAACCTCTGGCACAAGAAAATGTATTTCGTTGGGAATTGCAGGTAACGCATCATGTGGAACATGGGATAGTTGTAAACCTGCAACACAAACTGCTGCAACGACTACACCTACAGGTTCTTCCAATGATTCAGCCGGTGGAAGTGGAAGTAACAATTGTGCTGTTCAATGTGGAAATCCTGCTGGGACTCAAACAAATTGCACAACAGCAAATGTTCAAAATGCAACCTGTCGTCAGTGTTGTTGTGGAGATAAAGCAATAACTTGTAATGGAAAATGGAAATGTGGTACATCGTGCCCCGAAATTGTAATAGCCTGTGACACAACCGAGAGACAGCTGACAAAGGAAAAAACAATTACTTTTGAAAATGCCGGTAAGATAATGGCATTTTCAAAATCTTTTACAGGAACAATCACCTTAACTCCTACATCAGGAACGGCATTGGTATTTAATAGTGCAGATGGAGGAGCGGCAGTTCAACTTCCCGAATCATTTAATGTTTCGGCCGGATCAACATATACCGTGTCAATTAAAAGAAACGGCACGGCTGAAGCATATGGTTGGCAACCACCAAAAGCGGCTAACACTTGTGGACCAATGGTAGCTAGTTGTGGAGGAGACGCAGATATTAAAGCTCTGGTTGATTTGGCAAAAAGTAAGGCAACATTGACCGGAATTAAAACAGCAGCAATTGATTCTAGTATTCAGTGTTGGGGAGATATCTTAGCGGGAGATGCCACCCAAGACTATGATTACAATGATTATGCTTTCGTATTTGGATATGAAGGGGTTACAGTTGGTGCTTGTACTGAAATTAAGGTATATAAAAAAGTAAATGGAGTTTATGGAACGACAGCTCTAACAACAACTCAGCTGGGAAGTCTTACCGTTGGGGATGTTTTAAAATTTGCACTTACCTCAAACACAGACAATCTCAAAGGAAGATTTAAGGTGACGGTTGGGGCAACATCTGGCAGTTGGTTAACAGGAACTATAGATGCAACAAATAAAAAACTCGTGACATATAGCGATTACAAGGTCACTTCGGCAGGAACCTATAAATTTGAGGCACAAGTTAGCACTACTCCATAAGACAAAACAAATGAACAAGAAAAAAATCTTAACCATCATTCTCGTTTTAATTGTTGTTTTGCTTGGAGGAGCTTCATATTATATTGCGATTCAATTATCTAATAAACAAGCAATCGCCCCGACTGCTCCTGAGAGTAGACCAAAGGCATCAGAGACAGTTAACGAGGGGGAATCGTGTAACATGACAACCAGTCCGGCGAGAGAATGCGCAACTGGATTTAATTGCCAATCGATCTCGGAAGTAAGAGGTGCCGATGGTGTTTGTGTTCAAGAAGGTTGGACAGCATCCAGTAATTGCTCCGTGACCGCTACCGCTGTTGCATGCACTCCTTCAGATACAGTTACCTGCTCTCCTGACTGTCCGACGGCTTGTGGAACTGCGGCTTCAACAATTACAACTTGTACTAATTCTTGTGGAGTGGCCACAACAAAAGAATGTGTGGCAACAGAAGCTTGTAGCAAAGCGACCCTTAAGGGAAGCAAAACAGCATACAAAAATGAAGTTGCAAACATTCCAGGAAAATACACCTTGACAACGGAAATTGAAACAGTTGCCAAGAGCCAGATATATGTTTATTCGATTGTTCTGACAAACGATAGTGACGTTAATGCAACCGGAGTAACTATCAAAGATTCATTGGCCAACGTTCCTAGTGTGACTTTTATGGATACCGTTTCCGGATGCAGCTTTAATGCAACGAGTAAAGAACTAATCTGCAATACGACAGTTAATAAAGATGAAACAAAGACCTTCTCGTTTAGAGTAAAGACAGTCGATGGAATTATTAATGGCGAAATAATTTCTAACACCGCAATGGTAACTTATGATGGCGGTGATCGATTGGAGCTGGTAAAAGATTTACCAATTAGTACTGTGGTAGGTTGCAATCACACTTGCACGACTGACGAAGAGTGTTCCACAGGACTTACTTGTGATGCAACAACAAACAAGTGTCGTAAATCTGCTTGTCTTAGCGAAGACGACTGTACCTGTAATATCGTGATTACATCAACAATAGCTCCTACAGTTACAAAGACTACTACAGTAACAGCAACTCCGACCGAGAAAGTAGTAGTTGAGGCTACCCCAACAGTCTTACCCGAAACCGGCATTTTTGACCTGCCGGGAATTGCCGCTTTTGGAGGAGGGTTGGTATTGGCTGTTGTGGGAATTCTTCTGGCATTGTAAACATGAAGATTGCTGTTGTTGGTGGAGGTTTTACCGGACTTGCTTGTGCCATTTCCCTTTTGGAAAAAGAAAAGTCTGTGGTTTTGTTTGAAGAAACTAAAGCTTTGGGTGGTTTGGCAGGAGGAATAAAAGAGAAAAACTGGAAATGGAGTTTAGAGTATTTTTATCATCATGTTTTTACCAATGATAAGGAGGTTCTTGGTTTGGCAAAAAAAGTAGGGGCTATTATTTTGATTAAAAAACCATTGACAACAAGTTTGATTAACAAAAAAGAAATGCCTCTTGATTCCCCTGTTTCCGTCTTAAAATTTTCCGAGCTGAGTATTTTTGGGAGACTGCGAATGGGATTTGGACTATTTATTTTGAAATTAATTCCCAATGGTTTGTATTTGGAAAAATATCGGGTGGTGGACAGACTCCCCAGGTTGATTGGCAAAGAAGGATACAAATTAATCTGGGAAAAATTATTAAAAGCAAAGTTTGGACCTTTTGCCGAGTCAGTGAATATGGCTTGGTTTTGGGCAAGAGTAGCCAAAAGAACAAAAAATTTAGGATATTTTGAAGGCGGTTTCCAAAATTTGGCAAACTTGGCAGGAGAGAAGATAAAAAAAATGGGAGGGGAGATAAGATTGGAAACAAAAATTGCTTCAATTATAAAAAATGAAGGTGGAAATAAATGGCTTGTTGATGGAGAGGAGTTTGACAAAGTGGTAATGACAGTTCCTGCACCGATGGCCGAAAAAATTTTGGGTAAAGAAATGGTGAATTTCCCTAGTATTAATTATCTTTGGGGGCAAACCGTAGTCTTGGAGCTTAGTGAAAAATTAATTAATGGATACTGGCTTAATGTTTTGGAAAACAACTGGCCATTTTTGGTGGCGGTGGAACATACCAATTTTATTGATAAAAAATATTATGGTAATAACCGAGTGGTGTACCTTGGCAACTACCTTCCGGAAGGAAATGCCCAATTACACATGAGTGCTGCTGAATTAATTACCAAGTATCTGCCCTATCTTCGAAAAATCAACAAGAGATTTCGAAAAAAATGGATTAAAAGTATCAAGGTTTTTCGTAAACCGTTTGCCCAGCCGGTTTTTCCGGTGAACTACTCCGCCCTACTAGCCAAAATGAAAACTGAGCATAAAGGATTATATTTGGCTAATATGAGTATGGTTTATCCCCACGACCGGGGAACAAACTATGCCGTTAAAATGGGAAATGATGTCGCCAAAGAAGTGTTAATTGACATAAGATAGTAGTATGTGGAGTGCTGACTTACTCATCATCTTTAAAACCTACTTAGTCAGTTTGGGTTTGCAGTTTTTGATTTGGCCGATAATAAAAAAGGTTTTTTCGAAACTCCCTGATGAGGGTTGGGCTTTGGGCAGAGTGATGATTACCCTTATTTGTGCATTGGTGATTTGGCAGTTAAGCTATCTGGGGTTTACGGAAAATAATAACGGGAAAATTTATGCCATTTTAACTCTTGTTGGTTTGAGTAGTTTGTGGATTGTTTATACCAATGGCATAAAGTCGTTTTTTGTTTCCAAAGCAACAGCTAAAATTATCGCTATTGAAGAGTATTTGTTTTTGGTGGGATTGGGAGTGATGGCTATTTTCCGAGCTCACGCGCCTAATCTTGATAGTTTGGAAAAATTTATGGACTTCGGGTTTTTGAAACAGTATTTAGTGTCGCCGACCCTACCGGCAATGGACATGTGGCAGGCGGGGCAAACAATAAACTATTATTCTTTTGGACATTTCTTTGCAAGTGTATTGGTTAGAATTTGGGGAGTGACTCCGGCAGTGGGTTACAACTTGGTCTTGGCTTTTATTTTTGGGACGGGAATGAGTCTTGTTTTTTTAATTTGTTTAATGCTTTTGGCAAAGAAAAATTCCAGAGCGGCTACTTTTGGTGGTTTGGTAGGAGCTTTGGCAGTAATGGTGGCAGGAAATAGTCATTCGATTTGGTACTTACTAAAGAATGGCAATCTTACTAATTATTGGTATGCTGAAGCCACTAGGTTTATCCACAATACCATTCACGAGTTTCCAAGCTATAGTTTTGTGGTTTCCGATTTGCATGGCCACGTTTTGGATTTACCAATCATATTGATTTTTCTTTTAATGATGATTTTGTGGTTGGAGAATAGAAAAAGAATTTTTGAAGTATTGATGGGGATTCTATTTGGAGTGATGATGATGACCAACACTTGGGATGTGGCGGTTTATGGATTGGTTCTTTTGGTATTGGGAGTGCAGATGATAATAAATAACCCAAGAGAGATTAAAAAAATATTGCTCTCCTCGGCAGTAATATTTATCTCATTTTCAGCAACTGCCTTGCCATGGTGGTTATCTTTTCAATCGATTACCAGTGGAGTTGGGATGGTAAGTGAGGGTTCGCCTTTTTGGCAGTTATTGGCCTTGTGGGGTGGCGGAATGATAATAAATATTTTGGCATTGGCAATTGAAGGAAAGGGTGAAAAGAAAATAATAATTAGAACTTTGGTATTTAGTGCCATATTACTGATTGCAATTCCGGAATTTATTTATGCCAAAGATATTTATCCTAATCATCCAAGAGCCAATACGATGTTTAAGCTTACCTATCAAGCATTTATATTAATGGGAATTTTGTTGGGAGCTACTTTGGGAAAATTACTGGAAAAAGAAAGGGTGATAAAACTTTGGTGGAGAGTGTTGGCTTTGGTGATTATCTCTTTGATTTTTACGGGAACGATGCTTTTCCCTATTAAAGCTTTTCCAACTTATTACGGGGGTTTTTCCGATTATTACGGTCTTGACGGAGAAAAATGGATGCAAACAACAATGCCGGAAAATTATGGCGCAGTAGTGTACTTGGAAAAAAATAGAAATGGAAAGAATTTGGTCGAAGCAGTGGGTGATAGCTACACTCTTTATAATGCGGTATCGGTGTTTTCCGGAGTGCCAACAATTGAAGGATGGCGAGTACACGAATGGTTGTGGAGAGGTGGATACGATGTGGTGGCAGAGAGAGAAAAAGAAGTAACTGAAATATATCAAGGGAAAAGTGTTGCTGAAACGATTAGGATATTAAATAAATACAATATTGGCTGGATATTGGTTGGCCAAA
This sequence comes from Candidatus Collierbacteria bacterium, assembly GCA_903884375.1. Lineage (GTDB taxonomy): Bacteria > Patescibacteriota > Microgenomatia > UBA1400 > MFAQ01 > UBA2277. The sequence continues at coordinate 76,230 of CAISER010000025.1, forward strand.
ATGAAAGGATTTCTTACAAAGTTAACGAGGAAAAATTATGGGGGTTGGGAGAGATAGTGTGGAATTTGGGAGAGACTTATCTGATTAAAGTATATTGATTGTTGGGATCAGCTTCATCACCAAAGATATTTGGCAGTGATATTTATTGTCTACCTTGGAGAAGATTGTCGAGATACTTTTTTAGAGCCGACCAGTTGTTGTCTTTAGGAATCAAAACCCACTCTCCCTTGTAACGATTACTCGGAGGATTGTAGAGAATTGTCAAACCATTCTCGTCTGGTTTATCGGAGAAAGTAATGGCACGGACAGTTTTGTTTTTGGCATCTAAAGCAATTTTGGCAAGAGTTGGGTAGAGTTCATTGCCAATGTTGGTTTTGAGATTGCGATTTAAAATAACAAAAAACGCGTCTAATTTCTTTTTGTCCAACAAGAAAGAAGGGGTTAACATTTTTTGACGCAGAGCAGAAATTACTTGCTGCTGACGACGACTTCTGGCAAAATCAGTGCCTTCATCTCCAACCGAGTGACGGGAACGGACAAATTTTAAAGCCATATCACCATCTAAATGAGCTGAGCCGGTTGCAAAAGCAATTGTTTCATATCGAGCGGACTCAGGCTGGGCTGTTTCTTTCCCCGGGATAGGGAATTTAGTGTCAATAAACCCCGGATTAATATCGATATCGATACCGCCCAACAAATCAATTGTTTCTTTGAAAATGGTGAAGTTTATGATAGCAGTGTAATGTATAGGGGTGCCTAAATCTTCAAGAATCGCCGCTTGAGCCATTTTGATTCCAGCACCGGAACTGGCTTCTTCTCCATAGTAGTAAGCAGAGTTTATTTTTGCTTGAAGTGAAGGAACCCAAAGGTCCCTCGGGACACTAATCATGGTAGGATTTTGAGTATTGTGATCGTAAGATAAAACAATAATGGTATCGGCAAGATTGGGTGAGTCGGTACCTTCACCGCGAATACCCAACACAAGAAAGTTGGTAATGCTGTTGGTGTTGTCTAGATTTTCAACAGGAGTACCAAGAAAATTTAAAAGGTCTTGCGGTTTGAGGTGAAGCCTTGAAAGAAAACTTGCACCTTGGAATCCAAAAAAAACAATTATTAATAAAACGAATGAAACAAAAAGAGTAACTAGGTGACGTCTTATGAAAGAGGCAAAACGAATGAAGATTCTTCCTGGGCGAAGGTGACTTAATTTCATTATTTTTCGGCAAGACAATTGATGATTCCGGCAAAAAGTGTTGGTTCAAGACTATCGGCACCGACCAAGACTCCATCAATACGGCTTTGGTCAACAAAGGATTTAACATTGTCGGCTGAGACTGAGCCACCATAAAGAATCGGGGCGGCGTTGTCGATTAAGAAGCTTATTTGATTGGCCACATGATTGGCATCAATCGGATCAATGGGGTGTCCAGTACCGATGGCGGCAATGGGTTCATAAACAAAAATACAACGGGAAACATCGATGTTTTGCTGAAAAAGTTCTTTGATTTGCTCATCTAGGTAAGGCAAATCAAGACAGATAATTGGAGTAATGGAGTTTCCAAGTAAAAAACCGGCTTTTTCGGCAACCATTTGGCTAGTTTCGTTAAAATCCCGACGACGTTCCGAGTGACCAACAAGACAATAGTTTACAAGTTCTCCGAGCATGTTGGCTGTAATTTCTCCGGTGTGTTTTCCGGGTGGTAAGTGAGAAACATTTTGAGCACCGGTAAGAATAGGAATTTTCAGGTCTGATAGCTTATGATTAAAACCAGCAATGTCGGTAAAAGGAAGGCATAAAATCACAGAAACATCTGGTGAAAAATGGGGTTTTATGGCATCAATACCATCAACCCAGATAAGAGACTCGGTAAGGTTTTGATTACTTTTCCAGTTGCCAATAACGTACTTCATGGTTTGGTTTAATTATATGCCAAGTTTGCCCTACAATATTACTGGCATGGATGATTTTTTGAAAGAACTTAACAAAGAACAAAAGGAAGCGGTGGCTTTTGGAAAAGGTCCGCTTTTGATTTTGGCGGGTGCGGGTTCGGGAAAAACCAGAGTTTTGACGTATCGAACTGCCTATCTAATTTGCAATATGGATGTACCTTCCGAGTCGATTGCCTTGTTAACGTTTACCAACAAAGCGGCCGAAGAAATGAGGGAGAGGGTAAAAAAATTGGGTGGTAAAACCAAAACATTGGGTTTTGCTGGAACTTTCCATACTTTTTGCGCCAAATTACTGCGAGAGTATGGAACAAATGTGGGCATAAATCCCAATTATGTAATTTTTGATAGTGATGACTCGGAAGCCACGATGAAAAAAGTGATGAAAGAGATGGAAATGGATACAAAGGAATATAAACCGGCAATGTTTTTGTCGATTATCGGTAAAATGAAAAATGATTTGGTGAGTATTGTCGAGGCCGAAGCAACGGCCGGAGATTATTTTCGAAGAATGGTAATTAAAGTATGGAAAGCGTATCAGGATAAATTAAAGAAAAATAATGCGGTGGATTTTGACGACTTACTGGTAAAAGCTGTCGATCTTTTAAAAATTGAGAGAGTTAGAAAAGAAGTAAACGAAAAATTACAGTGGATATTGGTGGACGAGTATCAAGACACAAATAGAGCCCAGTTTGAGCTGACAAAACAGTTGGCAGGAAAAAGACAAAATATTACGGCGGTGGGCGATGCGGCTCAGGCAATTTATTCTTTTAGAGGAGCAGATTATCGAAACTTAGTTTTGTTTAAAACAGAGTATCCCAAAACGGCAATGGTGAGTTTGCCTACCAACTATCGTTCAACTCAAAATATCTTGGACACTGCCTATGGTGTAATTAGTCACAACACCTCTCACCCAACACTACATCTGGAAACAACAGAAGGTGCTGGTGAAAAAGTGGATTTTTTTGAAGCAGCTGACGAGAGAGATGAAGCAAAATATGTGGTGGAACAAGCAAGAGTTTTGTCTTTGGCAGAAAAGAGTGTGGCGATTCTTTATCGAACCAACGCTCAGTCTCGGGCTCTGGAAGATGAGCTTATGCGTCGTGATATTCCTTATAAATTGGTGGGTGGTTTGCGATTTTACAACAGAGCAGAAATTAAAGATTTGGTGGCTTATCTTCGAGTTTTGAATAATATTGAGGAAGAAATTAGTCGAGGAAGAATTGAGAAAATGGGGAAAAGAAGAGCTGAAGTATTTTATAAATGGCTTCTGAATTTATCACCGGAGAAAAAAAAGGAAAATCCGGGACAATTGTTGAAAGAAATAATCAGTACGGTGGGATTTTTGGAGCGATTTGATGAAAGAGACGAGGAAGATATACCAAGAATTGAAAATATTGGAGAGCTTTTGGCAGTGGCTTCGGATTTTGAAAATGTGGAAGTGTTTCTGGAAAGTGCGGCTTTGTCCGAGTCCGAAATAAAACAACACCGATCAAACGCCAAGATAACTTTGATGACTGTTCATGCTGCCAAGGGGTTGGAGTTTGATAACGTGTTTGTGGTGGGACTTGAGGAAGGTCTTTTCCCCCATTCCCGATCTCTTTTGTCCGGTGAAAAAGAAGAAATCGAAGAAGAAAGACGGCTGATGTATGTGGCGATGACCAGAGCCAAAAAGAAACTAACAATTAGTTTTGCCCGAAATCGTTTGGTGTTTGGAGGAAGACATTCTTCAATTCCGTCAAGATTTTTGGCGGAAATACCGGAAAATCTCCTTTCTAAAGTCGGAAGTGTTCGAGAATTGGAAAGAAAAATCAGCAAATCGGCTCTGGGTTTAGACGAGTTTGGAGAAAAGAAACGAATTATAGTTCAAGACTGGGAGATAGCGGAAGAAACGAAAGATGACTTTGCTGAGATTGATAATTGGTAACATTAAAAAAGGATAAAATAAGAAAGTGATAAAAGAATTAACCGAAAAAGAGTTTGATAAAGCTGCGCGACATCCACTTCAATCGTGGGCGTGGGGTGAGTTTCGTAAAAAAACAGGGGTTGGGCTATCAAGACTAAGCTTTGATGAGGGAAAAATCAGTGATGTGTTTCAGATTACGTGGCATCGAATTCCCTACACCAATTTTTGTATTGGCTACTGCCCAAAGTCGGCGATACCAAGTACAAAAGAAGTGGAAGCAATAAAAAAAGAGGCGATTGGTAGAAGAGCAGTCTTTGTAAAGTTTGAGCCTTGTGAAAAAATCAATAAGGAAACAGAAAAAAAAATTGCCGAATTGGAGAAAAGTTTTAACTTTGTGAGGGGAAAACCATTGTTTACCAAGTACACTTTCCAACTGGATATTTCGAAAAACGAAGAGGAACTTTTGAAAAATATGCATCAAAAAACCAGATATAATTTACGCTTGGCTGAGAAAAGAGGAGTTAAAATTGTTGAAGATAATAGCGAACAGGGATTTGAAGAATACTGGATACTGATGGAAGAAACCACCAAGCGTCAGGGGTTTTTTGCCCATGGAAAAAGCTACCATCAAAAAATGTGGCAAACAATGACCAAGTCTGGACTGGGACATTTGTTTAAAGCCGTTTTTGAAGGAAAAACTTTAACTGCATGGATGGTGTTTGTTTTAAATGGAACGATTTATTACCCTTATGGAGCATCCAGTAATGAACATCGTGAAGTAATGGCCAGTAATTTAATGATGTGGGAGGTAATCCGCTTTGGCAAAAAACAGGGTTGTAAATTGTTTGATATGTGGGGAAGTTTGGGACCGGAGCCGGAGGTGAAGGATCCGTGGTATGGATTCCATAAATTCAAACAGGGGTATGGAGCAGAATTGGTGGAGTTTTTGGGCAGTTTTGATTTGATAATTAATCCATTGCTTTATCAAATTTATGGATTGACGGATAAACTGAGATGGGCGGGGTTAAAGTTAATGGCTGCTTTCCGAAAATAAATGGAGGATATTCGCCAAAATAAAGGTTGGGCGGGGCATTTGAAACACCGCGGTTGGAAAACGGTAGATATTAAGTCTGCTGACGAGAAACACACAATTCAAGTATTTATCCTGCGTTTGGGATGGTGGCCTTTTTCGATGATGAAAATCCAACGAGCAAACTATGATCCGGATTTTAAGGAACTTAACCAAATAAAAAGAAAGTACTGGGTGGTTAACTCAATTATCGAGCCACAGAAAATACAAAATCCGGAAAGTTATAAAAAGGCGGGGTATAAATTGACCAGGTTCCCTTTCTTGGCAATGAGTACTTACATCAATGACTTAAAAAAAAGTGAAAAAGAGCTGTGGAATGATTTGTCGGATAACGCCAAAAGATTAATCAAAAAAAATGAAAGTGTAGTGATTGAAAAAGCAATTCCGGAAAAATTTTGTAAGTTGTGGAAAATATCATCAAAAATTTGGATTATGAAAACTGATGAGGTTGCCAACTTGATAAAAAGTTTTAAGGGAAAAGTAAGATTGGTAATGAGTAGGGTGGGTAATGAGTATCATTCCGGTTTGATGGTAATTTATTCCAAAGATACCGCCAACTATTACATGACTTGGACCAGCAAGGAAGGCAGGGAATCAGGAGCGCACTTTAAATTGGTGTGGAACGAAATGCTCTTGGCAAAAAAATCCGGAATGAAGTATTTTGATTTTGAGGGAGTGTTTGATGCACGATGGCCGCAAAAAAAATGGTACGGTTTTACGGAGTTTAAAAGACGTTTTGGAGGAAAATTGGTGCGATTGCCTGGAGGATTTTCCCGTTGGCTTTAGCTAATAAAAACCCACTCGGATGAGTGGGTTTGGTTTGATTAGGACAGATAAACATCTGGACGAAGGTAGTCTCTATGAAGAAGACACAGAAGTTGAGGGAGTGAGCGCGTTGGGTGGGGTAAATACTTGCCACCGCCGGTGCCAATCATCAGACCGCTTTTTTTAAGAAGATCGTAAACAAAAGAATTGTTTATGTGTCTTGTGCGGACACGTCCTTTGGCACAAACTTCTTGGATAATGATGTTTAGAGCAAGAAGAGCTTCGTCGGCTATTTCTGTTTGCATCACAATACCATCATCTCCCATTTTTACGGCTAATCTGGCGGCAGCAACGATGCGAACAAGAATTTCAGCCGAGATAACATCCTCAAGCTTGTCTTTTCCGACAGTTTCCGGAATATCATATATCATTTGAGCTTCATAAAGCCATTTCCTTTCTTTTTTGAGCCAAGTTTCCGGTTCGATGCCCCATAGATTTCTGGCGGTCGCGAAAATAGCGTCTTTTCTTTCAAATCCTTTTCCGACTACAGTATATGGCCCGGGTAAATAGCTGGGGTTTATTTTGTGAATATCAAGATTCCGGTAGATGGCCATGAGATCACTAATCGTGAAGACACCGCCTTCGGCTATTAAAACTCCTGTTTCGGTCCAAGCTTCCCTGAATCCTTTGTTGTTTTCCATTTGTACCTCCTTAAGGTGCAAGATTTGGAGTATTTTACCACAAAATAGGAACTATAGGACTTTTTCCCAGTTTTCAACTTCCCCAGCAACGAGGAAAAAGACCGGATTTAGCTCTGGATTATTGCTTTCCTTTAACATATCGAGATTTTTTGGGGACCTAGTGACTAATTTATTTTTTAGATGAGTGTACTCGTAGGTAATCTGGCCTGAGGTTACAGGAATAGCGGAGTCAATTTTGGTATCTAATATTTTTGATTTATCAAAACAAAAATTCCTTCGACACGATTCGTCATAAATTGTTTTTAGATACTGATTGATGGCCAAAACCGGATCTGGTGAGGATTTAAAACGATTAAGCTGGGGGTGGTTTTTATAGCCTTTGGTATTTCCTTCGAGAACTTTTTTTGCCAATAATGCTTCACGCCAGAGTGCAAGAAGTCCTTTGGTGTCGAGATATTTGGGGTGAAGGCTCCAGAGTCTCATTTTTAAAAAAGGGCTTTTTGTTTTGGTAAGATTTCAAAATTTTTGAGGTGGTCTGGGACATCAAAAACTTTTATTTTGGTAGTGTGACCGGAAACAAGAGTAATTTCTGATGATGAAATGGAGAAATACTTGGCAAGAGCTTTAACAATGGCTTCGTTGGCTCTGCCGTTTATGGGCGGCTCTTTGACGGAGACAGCGTAAGTTGTTGGGTTGATTTGAATAATCTTCTCCTGTTTCTTTTTGGGTTTGGCTATGATAGTGAGATGCATATTACCAGTTAATCGGTTGTTTTTTATGAGAGATTAAATATTGATTGGCTTTACTAAATGGTTTACTTCCAAAAAAACCATTGTAAGCTGAAAGGGGTGATGGATGAGCGGATTTGATAACCAGATGTTTTTTATCATCGATAAAAGAGCCTTTTTTTTGGGCATAATTCCCCCAGAGAATAAAAACAAGATTTTCTTTTTTGTCGGCTAGGTGGTGAATAATGGCGTCGGTGAAATGTTCCCAACCTTTGTTTTGATGACTTCCGGCTTGATGAGCCCTTACCGTTAGCGTAGCGTTAAGAAGCAAAACTCCTTCTTTGACCCAACGATTTAAATTTCCGGATTGAGGAGATTTTTTACCAAGGTCGGTTTGAATTTCTTTATAAATATTTTGCAGTGAAGGAGGAAGAGCAACGCCGTCGGGGACAGAAAAAGAAAGACCGTGGGCTTGGCCGGGGCCGTGGTATGGATCTTGACCGAGAATGACCACCTTGACTTTATCAACAGGCAAACTATCTAGGGCGTTGAAAATAAACTTGGCGGGAGGATAGACGGTAGTTTTTTTGTATTCTTGGTGAACAAAATCACTTAGAGATTTAAAATACGGCTTATCAAACTCGTCTTGGAGAAGTTCTTTCCAAGTATTTTCCAAACGGATTGCCATTACTTGCCTGTTGGAATTCCGGCAGGTACGGTAGGAATATTTTTCATCAACTCACTCAAGTCAGTGAAAGTAACATCCGTGGGGATAGAAAATTTGCTATTGTCAACCAACCAAGGAGAACATTTCATATCAACTTTGTCGTCTAGATTGACACTGCCGTTATTGGTATTGGTGGTGTTGGTGTTTTCGGCTGTTGGTTCAGTGATTTTAATTTTCATGCCTTGGGCTTTGGTTTCGGTGTTCCAGGTGTACATATAGGTACCATCGGAAATCATGCGCATATTGATTGTGGGTACGGCTTTGTCGGTACTTTTAACTTGTACTTCTTGAGACATTTTTTTGCCGGAGATAAAAATGGTACTTTCCGTGTCTGTTTTGACATTATCCTCATCTGTAGTGGAAGTGGACACGACACATTTTTGATTTTGACCAAGAGAAAGAAGATCGCGAAGAGAGGTGGAGACACTTTGTTCTGTTTGAGGAGAGTTTTGTTCACCGGCTTGGGTATCGGTTCCTGTTGGTGTTTTGGTAGTACAGGCTGAGAGAAGAATGGCGGAAAGAATAACGAGAGAGATTTTGGCTTTGTTTCTCATATATTCGTAGTATACACAAAATTTACTTGGCTAATAACTTAGGTGTTGACATTCTAGCTACTGGAAGGTGTATAGTCTGGTAAATGAATAAATATTCAATTGGACAAGTGGCAAAAATAACCGGACTGTCCGCAAAAACTTTGCGTTTCTATGAAGAACAAGGAGTAATTGAAAGCCCAATGCGTGAGGCAAACGGTTATCGATATTATAGTGAGAAGAGTTTGGAAGATATTAAATTAATTAAATATGCAAAGGATTTAGGCTTACCTTTGGCGGAGATAAAAAAACTTATGGTTGGCTGTGCCGGAGGAGATTGTAATCAAACCAAAGAATACAACACCAAAGTCATTAGTGAGTATGTGGATTTGCTTTCCGAGCGAATGAAACAAATGGAGATTTTACGATCTCGACTTAGAAATATTCTAAAAACCGGACCATACTGTTGCGGAGTTCTACATGAATTATCAATTAACGACAGAAAGGCAGGTGAGAAATAATGAAAAACTGTACATGTTGCGGTGATGAATGCAAATGCGGAGATTGTAAGTGTTAGTTTGGTTTAACACCACCGTGATCGCGCGACACGGTGGTGAGA
>CAISER010000026.1 GCA_903884375.1 Candidatus Collierbacteria bacterium
GGTAATTGTGTGTAGTAAAGAAACGGGTAATTGCGCACAACTTTTGAAATCGGAAAAACTAAAAGAAGCGATAGATATTGAATTTGATGGAGATAGTTTATTGGTGTTGATTCCCGGAGTGATTGGGGTTTTGAAGTGATGGTTCGGTACGTTTTGTCATTATGGGATTGATATAAGAGCTTACTCATCCTCCTATCAATAATATTTATTATTGATATGTCGTCCTGCGTTTCCTCTTGTATCTGCTCCCATAATCACTGACGTCATTATGGGATTGATATAATATTCATATGATTGTGGAGAACAGAAAAGCCAAGTTTGATTATGAAATAATTGAGGATTTTGAATCAGGTATTGTATTGAGTGGAGCGGAAGTAAAAAGTGTGCGAAATGGAGGGGCAACAATGACAGGGGCAAGAGTTGTCTTTGAAGACAGTGGAGCATATGTAATCGGCATGAATATCCCAAGATATAGGCATGATAGTGCCGAGGAATATGTGGCAGACAAAAAGAGAAAATTGTTGTTGCATCGAAAGGAAATCATCGAAATACAGACCAAAATGAGGTCGGCCGGATTGACAGTTGTGCCTATCGCGCTGTATAATAAGGGCAGTCTCGTAAAGGTGAAAATCGCTTTAGTCCGAGGCAAGAAGAAGTTTGAAAAGAGGGAAGTGCTTAAAAAGCGTGAAAGTCAGTTAGGAATCGCGAGACGATTAAAACTAACAACTGAAAGGTAAAAATGGACTTATTTTGGAGTAAGGTAATGCCCGCAAGTATCATTAATTATTCGTGGAGTAAGGATTTTACGCCGGAAATGAGCCAAAAGAAATGGCAGGAAGGGATTAAGGCTAAAGTAGCTGCGATGGATGAAGATGAGTTTGATTTATTTCTTGCAGGTGTAGTAATGGCTGCTTCTCGTGCCCAAATGATGGGTGTTATGCTTACAGAAAAGATTGAGTATTTTAGATCCCTTCGGGTTTAATTAATTTGCTTTTTACGTTCAGATTTGGTATACTATAGGTGTTTCTTATGGGGACGACCGGAATCGATGAACTAGTACATTTACAGCTGCAAGTCTCCTTTGGTAAAAGGAGTAAAAAAGACCAAAAAACAACTGTCAATAAAGAAGACAAGTTACTTGGTTTCACCTCAAGTGAAGCCAAATCTTTCGCTCCAGTTTACGCTTTTGCCTAAATTGAAGCTTTAAGACGTCTTACGGAATACCGGATCCCGGGGTGTCCATAAGGCGAAAAACACCGGATTGAATGATCCAAGTTTGATTAGGGCTTGGATACTAACTTTTTCTTAGTCGACCATAAAGTGTTCTTGTTTGCCTGAAGCTTTATGGAAAATTGGCAAACTAAACTTGTAGATACTGTAGAGATATTATTTCAGACGAGGGTTCAATTCCCTCCGTCTCCACAATATACGGAAAATCTCTCCTTAACGGGGAGATTTTTCGTATATATGGTGGTAATGGAGAAATTGAAAGGCGGAAGCGCGACTGGCGCTGAGCCGGGCCCAGAGAAATTTTCAGCAGAAAATTATCGTGGGCAATTCCCGATGACGGAGACCGAAGACTTCAATTCCCAACAAATAATTATCGTGGGCAATTCCCTCCTGTAAAATTGTTTTGTGTTTGATTTAATAATTGATTTTTTGTTTCCGCGATTTTGTATTGGTTGTGGAAAATATGGAACTGATTTGTGTAAAAAATGCTATCGAGAATTGTCGATTGCAGAACAAATTTGTCCCGAATGTGGAATTGAGTCATCGATGGGGTGGACTCATCCGAAATGTCAAAAGAAGATTGGTATGGATGGATTGATTGCAATTTATGATTATCAGGATAAAACAATTAGAGGTTTAATTGATGGGATTAAATTTGATTTTAATAAGGGATTGATAAAAGCAATGTTGAAATATTTTAGATTTGAAACAGGAATTGAGTTTGATTTTTTAGTTCCGATTCCCTTGCATTATTATCGGGAAAATTGGCGAGGTTTTAATCAAGCAGAAGAAATTGCTAGAGTTATAGAGAAAGGAATGAAAGTGCCAACAAAAAGAATTCTTATTAGGGAACGAAAAACAAAACAACAATCGTTGATGGGTAGTAGAAAAGAGAGAGAAGAAAATATTAGAGGGGCTTTTGAAATTAGGGAAGAGGATAAAAAACTATTACTTGAAAAACGAGTGCTACTAATCGATGATGTTTTTACTAGCGGGGCAGATATGAGGGAATGTACGAGAGTGTTGAAGAAAGCTGGAGTGGAAATGGTGTGGGGCTTGGCATTGGCGCACTAATGGCGGAGACGGTGGGATTCGAACCCACAAAACTCTTTCGAGTCACGGTTTAGCGAACCGTTCAGATAACCATTACTGGACGTCTCCTTCTAAGTTCACTTTATTTTATCAGTTGAGCCTCTGAGGATGGTAAAATATATA
>CAISER010000027.1 GCA_903884375.1 Candidatus Collierbacteria bacterium
CCTCCACTTCTTCTTCCAAATTTCCCCAGTCTGTTTTTTGTCCTCCCTGTGCCAACACTCCTGTTTTTCCGGCAGCTCTCACTACCCAATTAAAGCTTTCCGAATCTCCTGTGTATGGTACCTTCACGAAATCAGCATTAAGTTCCAAGCCCAAACGCGCTCCATAAGCTACTACATCACCATCTGCTTCACGTCCGGCAACCTTCTTTCCTCTTGGATACATCCAGGCAATTACAATCATTCCTAGTTCATGTGCTTCGTCTTCAATTCGCGAAAACTCAACCAACATTTGCTCTTCAAATTGACTTCCTACATAAATTGTATAGCCCACTCCAACAGCTCCCATTTCTGCCGCTTTCTTCACAGTGCAAAGTTGTAAAGACAAAGGTTCTTCTCCCTGAAAAGAAGTTTTGCCATTCAGTTTCACAATTAGTGGAACACCCGACTCTTTTTTATAGTATCGCGCCGCCAGTCCCTCTTGTAAAACAACTCCCGTAAAATCTCCGTTCTGGGCAATCTTCATAATGTAATTAGGGTCAACTGATTTTTCGTTAAAGTCCACCGGACCGTGCTCAAATCCTTGATCATACGCCAAAAGCATCACTTTTCCTTTTATTTCAATTCGAGAAGTATCAATCATTTAATATTTTTCTAATTGTTTTAATAACTCCATTTTTATCCAACTCATATTTTGCCAACAGTTCACCTGGCTCACCACTTTCTCCAAAACAATCCTTCATTCCCATTCTTATCATTTTAGTTGGGTTCTTCTCTCCCAACACCTCGGCAACTGTTCCTCCAAGACCACCATTTATCTGATGATCTTCCAAAGTTATAACTTTCCCTGTTTTACGAGCACTTCTTATAATTGTTTCTTCATCAATTGGTTTTATCGTGTGCACGTTTATTACTTCAATATCAACCTCTCCCCTTACTTCTTCTGCTGCCAATAAGGCTTCATAAACCAAACTTCCACAGGCAAAAATAGTTATATCTTTCCCCTCTCGAAGGACTTGAGCCTTCCCTAATTCAAAAGGGGTTGTCGCCGTCGTAATACAAGCAGTCTTTGGTCTAGTCAATCGAAGATAGACTGGCCCTTTAAAAGAAGCAATCGCAAACGTTGCTTTTTTTGCTTGTTCAAAGTCGCACGGAACGACTACCATTAAATTTGGTAATACCCTAGTTATAGCAATATCTTCCAACGCTTGATGGGTTGCTCCATCAGGACCAACCGTAACTCCACTATGTCCTCCCACAATTTTTACATTGGCATTGGTATAACAAACAGATACTCTCAACTGATCCCAGTTCCGTCCAGGATTAAAAACTGCATAAGAAACCGCAAAGGGAATTTTTCCGGAAAGAGCCAGTCCAGCCGACACTCCCATCAAATTTTGTTCTGCCACTCCGACTTGGATAAATCTATTTTGGTTCTCTCTTTCAAAATCGTCGACCTTCATACTTTCTCCCAAATCTGCCGTTACCACCACCACATTTTTATTTTTTTTCCCCAACAAACTCATCGCTTCTCCAAATCCTTCTCGAGTCGCTTTTCGTTCAACATTGATTAAATCGTTTACTAAATTCATATTATTTCAATTCCCATAATGCCTTTTCCGCTTCTTCACTAGTTGGTGCTCTTCCATGCCAACGATAATTACCTTCAATAAAACTTACTCCTTTACCGGCCATTGTTTTCAAAATAATAGCCTTAGGTTGGCCAGGAAATAATTTTCCTTTTCCAAAAGCTTCCATAATCTCCACCATATTATTTCCATTTATCTCAAACACTCGCAACCCAAACGCTGTTAATTTGTCCTTTAATGGTTCAATCGGCATTACTTCTCCTAAGTTTCCGCTAATTTGTATTTCGTTTCTATCAATTACAAAGGTTAAATTTCCCAAACCATATTTTGCAGCACACTGATAAGCTTCCCATGTCTGACCTTCTTGTTGTTCTGCATCAGACGAAACACACACTACACTCCATTTTTTCTTGTCCATTTTTGAAGCCAGTGCCATACCCACCGCCACACTTACTCCCTGTCCCAATGGTCCACCGGTATTTTCTATCCCCGGTAACTGTTTATCATTATTCCCAAAATACTTTATTTGTCTTACCGGATGCCCTTGTAACCTGCTTCCCAATTTTCGCAAACTCCCAAGTTCCTCAATCGGGAAAAATCCTGCTAATGCTAATGCAGCATACTGTACCGGAGCATAATGCCCACACGAAAGGACTACTCTATCTCGCTCTTCCCAATACGGTTCTTCTTTTTTGAAATTTATTAATCCTCCAAAATACAAACATGCAAAAAAATCAGCTATCCCCAAAGCTCCGGCAGTATGGCCGGACTCGGCCTTTGCCAACATTTTTATTATCTCAACTCGAATTTCTCGTGCTTTATCCACCAAATCCACCATATATCCATTCTAAACTATCGCAGGGAATAAACGCTTTTCCCTTCAATTAATTACACCTCTCAAATGAAGGCAGGTGTCTCAAATTCGAAGCGTTCATTAAATTGGTGAATATTAAAGTTATATCTTCATAATCAACAACTAACGGAAGAAGTTTTTCTTTATATAATTTAGCATTTGCTTTTTCGGCATCTACCCCTAACTGACAAGCTTCAATTAATGTCTTTGGGGCTGTCACTTTACCAGACCAATTATTTTGTGGAATTGATATTCCATATTTATTAAACAAAGCTCTCAATGAAGAGATGTGTTGTTCCTCCGCTCCAATTATCATTGAAAAAGGCCTTACCGTCCCCAATTTAGTTGTTATTTTTTGATATAAAGTCAATGCTTTATATTCATCATTAATTGCTTCTTCCAATGACGTTTGTGCTGATTTAGATAATTTTGATACTGGATATTCCAAATTTTCGATCAGCAAACATTCATCAGCCAAACAGTTATTCTTATTTGGAACATTATTAATTAATCCACGTCTACCCGTTCGAGTACTGTACAACATCAAACCTGCCAATAAAAATATCAAAATCATCAAAGACAATCCCAAATTCCCAACTTTTATAATTCCCTTGCTGTTTTTCTTCATATAATTATTTAGTTAATAATTTAATTAACCAACCAAAAACACTTCCTAATCTATTTTCCGCATTAATCATTTCTTGCAAACTAACATTCTGTTGAACAAGAGCGTCGATAGTTTCTTGTACCATCGCAATGTCTCCTGAATTAATCAGTTGGTTCTTTAACTTTGTCAATTCTTGGATTCTTAATTCGTTCTGGGTAATTTGGACTTTTAAATTCTTTAAAGCTCCATAATCTGAACCAATTAACGCTTTCAAAAAAACACTCCTCTTTTCCACTTTTGCAATATTTTCTTCAACCTGGTCTTGGCTTTGTTTTTGTTCCTGCGCTATTAATCTTACCCGATCTCCTATTCCTCCCTTTAGTGATTTCGTTGTCAATATTTCTTCAACTCCTTTGGCCACCTCACTCATTTTTTCTTGAGCAACAACAGACCTCATCGCAGCACTTATCGTACTATCACCGGCTTCTTCCTCTTCGGTTGTATTTATCATTAATTGTTGATCTTCTCCTTCATTTTGTGTTTTTATTTGATTTTGATTTGCGATTCCGGCTCCGGAAGTAGGGCTCACCATTGGCTTTGCCACAATAGCTCCGGTTCCACCCCCAGTCGTTTCATTCTTTGCCAAAACAATAGGAGAAAACACAACCATCATCGCTATCATTACCAACGTGGATATTTTTTTCATTGTTTAAAAAAATTATTAATCCTAATATCCATTATATACACCTCCGTGTCCTTGCCCGTTACCCTGCCCAAAATTATATTTCCCGTCACTTTTCCATGGCAATACTTTTATATTTCCATTGTCCTGATGGTACAATCTCCGCAATTGTCCTTGTTTTGACCATACCCTAGCCAACCCAAGATAATCAGCCAACCATCCGGAAATCAATACTGCAATCACAAATATTAAAATAATTAAAACAAAATTCTTCTTATATGAAAAATCGAATTTTTTTAATAAAAATACTCCGATAATCAAACCAATAATTGCTAAGCATACTGCCCACAAAGGGAAACTATCCAACAGTTCTTGATATCTCACTTCCCCCATTGGTCCATGTGTTCTTAAAGAAAAACTCACGATACTAACTAAAAATGCAGATAATATATAAACACCAACGATCCCAAATACCAAAGAAATCGTCGCTGCAACAAACATCCACTTTGGTCTCATCTTTACCTGACCGGATTCAATTTTTGACATCACTTCTTTTGCTATATCTATTTTATTTTTTGACATATTCTTTTCATTAATTTTTTAGCCCTATTAATACGAGTTCCCACTGTCCCAACAGGAACTCGCAAGATATCACCTATTTCTTCATAACTCTTTTCTTCCAAATAATATAGTTCCAGAGGTTCAGCATATAAACTTGGCAACTTATTCAAACAAAAAAGTGCCCGGTCTATTGTCTCTTTTGTAATTAATTCTTCTTCTACATCAATTCCGCTATCAAATTCTTTTCCTTCAATCATCGGCAGTAGTTTGTTAGCTTTACTTATTAAGTTCATTGCTTCATTGTGAACAATCCGGTATATCCAGCTAGAAAATTTCTTCTTCACATTAAAGCTATTTAGGTTAATGTAGGCTTTTATAAAGGCACCTTGTACTGCATCATTAGCCTGTTGATCATCTCTAAGTAAGCTACCGGCATAACGAAGTAATTTTGCTTGATATCTTTCCATTATTTCAGCAAAATACTCCTTGTTTTGTTTCCGAACCAACTCAACCACTTTCTCATCGCTTATATTAGTAATATTCTTCATTTATCAAATATTAGTTTACTTTACAAACAAAACTGGCATCTAATCACTAGATGCCAGTAAAGTTTTTATTACCTGGCATTTTTGCCATATCCCATTCCCTGTCCCATACCTGATCCATTTCGAAGACCCAAACCAAGCTCGGTTCTAATCATATTTGCCTCATCAACCTTCCCTTGTAAAGCCAAATTATGAGCCTCAACAAATTTATTAAAATTACTTTGGTTTATTATCTGAGAAACTTTTCCATTATTACTGGACACTAATTTTTTCCAAGCATTGTAATCTTTATTTGCAAAAGCTTTAGTCATTGCTTCATGTCGTTCAACCGAATAATTTGGTCCTTTGACACTGGGATTACCCTGGTAAGCCTCAATAATTCTTGGCGCAACAATTGCTCCACCAAGCGCTAATACTGAAATTCCTAAAATTACTGTTTTATTAATCACCTCAATCACCCCCTTTCTTCCTTTAATACAAAGCAGTAGGTGATTTTCTTTCACTCAATAAAGGCTTTTTCTCCACTTCCATCATCAACAACCGGCAATTCATCATTTTTATGATCACCCATAACCTCATCAAACTCTTCTAAATATTTTAATACCATTTCTGGACTTGTCGCAATTCTATAAACTCGAAGCGCCCCCGGTCTATGCCCAATAAGCATATTCTTAACCAGCGCTTCCATTATTGGAAACCAAAAATCCCCATATAAAATCAGTGGTTTATGATGACCAAAATATAAATAGGCCAAACCCCAAGCCATTCCAAACTCAGACATAGTTCCTGTTCCTCCATTAAAGATTACGTATGCGTTACCGAGTTCCAAGAGTTTCATTGTTCGATCTACGTAATTATTCATAATAACTTCGCGGTCAGCTCTATTAAGCTGATCTTTCCCTTCAAAATTCTCAATAAACTTTGGATAAAAAGTCGCCACAGTGGCAGTTCCACCACCCTCATGAGCTCCTTCCGTAGCCGCTCTCATCACCCCCGGACCACCACCATTTACAATCTCCATGCCATTTTGAGCCAACATACGGGACACCTCCAATGCATCTTTATAAAGTGGACTTTCGGGTGGACAATCGGCAAACCCAAAAATTGTTACTGCTTTAATTTTTTTAAATGCCATAACTAATGTTACTCTACGTTTTCTAATTTTCGGAATGTTTCTTCAGGTTTTTCGGCTGTCAATATCTCACTTCCCACCGCAAACTCCA
>CAISER010000028.1 GCA_903884375.1 Candidatus Collierbacteria bacterium
AGTTTCATATTTTTGATATTCGGTCTGGTAACCCGTGAGAAGATTATTGTAGAACTCGGACTTGTCTTTGTGGTTGGCCTTAAGTGTCTCAACAATATCATCAACCACATACTTGGGCATTTGGAGGTCGCTAAATAGCTTGGCAAATTGTTTGGTAAGTTCCTCTTCGGTAGGCCACATTGCCCCGTGCTTGCCATTGTATTGGGTGCAGTGATAGTAATGGTAAGTCTGGCCGTTCTTCTTAATCTTTCTCTCTGGGGTAATAGTGCATCCGCAATCCGAGCATTGCATTAGTCCACGGTAGACAAAAGGTAATCCAGCGAACTTGAAGTGTTTTTTGTGATGTCCCGCTTTGATGTCTTGAACTCTGTCAAACTGCTCTTTGGTAATTATTCTGTCGTAGATATGGGGATACTCTTTCTCTTTGTAAACCATTGTTCCGCAATAGAAAGGACATTTGAGGATAAAATCAATTTTTCCTTTGGAAAAGGAGAGGTTAAATACTTCTTTTAGTTTGGTCCTGATTTCGTTCATTGAGTAACTGGCTGTGCCATACCACTCAAACATTTTTTCTACTACTCGGGCTTCTTGAGGTTCAACGATTATCCATTTTTTGCCATCTTCTTTATCAATGTTTCGGTAACCGTAGGGCGGTCTGGAAGGGTAAATCCCGCTTCTAACCATTTGTTCTTGTGCTCGTTTAACATTGTCGCTGATGGCATCTGAGTAGTATTTAGCCAAACCAAGACTGATGCTGAAATTGAATTTCTCGGAAGCCGAAAGCTTGCTGTTAATCGTCTGTCCATCAGAAACGAAGTGTAACTCTATTTCGTCTTTGAGTGCCTTCTCATATAGCAGGGACACCCGTTTATCAAAGATATTTCTGGATAGCCTGTCTACCTTATCAAAGCAGACGGCGACCCCTCCTTTTTGGTCAATTATGTAATCCAAAATGCTGTCAAATTCGGTGCGGTTGTCTTTGTAGGCACTTTCGTCAAAACTAAACTCCTTGATGATGTTATATTCCTTTCTATTACAGTAATTTTGAAGTCTGACAATCTGAGCTGGTAGGGAATTACCTGCATCTTTTTGTTCTTCCGTGGAAACTCGGGCGATTATGATGGCGTTCATATTAGTTGGTTATTGGAATTTCCATTCCCACTGTTTTGGCTAGAAAGGATGAGAATACATTTCTCTTTTTATCAGGGCTTAAATTTGGGTGGGACATAATATAGCCCTCATACGCTGAGGCAATGTCCTCCCATATTTCTAACTCTTTTTCGGGGTGCTGGTCCCTCTGAAAATTTAGAATTGTTTCTTCCAGTGTAGTCTTTTCAACTTCTGCCAATACTTTTTTGAACACTTGAACCCGTTCAATAAACCCAGTAGGCAAAAGAGGGGAACTGATGGTTGTGCTGGGCCTTAAATCCTTTAGGTTAACTTTTTTCATTTGTATTTTTTATCTTTTATAAAAGAAGTGAAGTCCTCGTTTTTGATGCGGTATTGCTTACCGATTTTGTAGGCGGTTAATTTTTCCGCTTTTATCCAACGGTAGACTGTAAGGTAGGCAACCTTAAGCAGTTTGGCAACTTCTTCAATGGAATAGAACTGGTCGTTTATCATATTAGTCTTGTTTATCACTGTTTATCATTTTACCCTTAAAGTTTGATAATTTCAGGGGCTGAAACTCAGTGATGTTTTTTCTTAATAATGAGAACGCATTAGTATCCTTTCCTCGGCTAACAAGTTTGGTTTCTTTATCCAGGGCATACCAAGCCGAGTTACCAAATCTTTTGATTACTTCTCTAAATTCCCTTACTCCAAGCTCTTCTAATAATATCCTGAAACCAAGGAACTTTAGGGCCGTTGTAAGTTTTATGCAGGGATTACTGGCCAAGAGTTCCGTAAAGAGCTTTTTGGGGCTATTGTAGCGGTAGGTTAATAGGGGTGGGTAGGCATCCTCAACCTCCTTGATGAAATGGAGTAGCACGGCCTTGGCGGTTTCTTGTTTGAATAAATTGGCAAATGTAGGTTCTACTTTTTTGTCTATTTTGCCAAGGATTTGGTTAATTTTTTGTCGTTTGTTAAGCCTTATTTCTATCCTTAAAACCTCAAATGGATACTTTTGTTCGGCTAATCCAAAGATGTTCAGCTGAAGAGCGTTGTCCTTTTCTTCTGCTCTTTTCTCACTGTTTTTTGCCTGTGAAAGGTCTTTAATTTTATCGTAGAAAACTATTTCAAAAGAGTTTGCCCGATATTTGAAACTGTGTCCCTCGTTCCTGTAATCGGTCTTATTGGTATCCAGTCTTTTATTGATATTGAGCTTGGATAACTGGTCAAGGTAGGTGTAAGGAGTGGTGTAATCAGTCAGAGGTATGTTCTTAGAAAAGTGAACCGAAGAAACGGGTGCGTTTACCAAGGCTGTCTCGTAAACATAAACGCCCATATCCCTCAGGACTGCCTTAAGTTTGTTTATAACGGTTATAAAATCTTCATCAGTAAGCTCATCAAAATTGTTACCAAAAATCAGTTTTGGGACTGAGAACTCTATCTTTAGAGGGGTCTCAAAAGTTCCGTTTCTGGTCATTCTTTTAGTAACTGTTAATCTCGGTTTGTATATTCCAGCTCTTAATTCGTTGGGGGTTGGGTTTTGCTTGCAGGTCATATTAGCCCTACCTCCAAGACGGTAGTATCCGTTTTCAGGGTTAAAAATACCTTTGGTTGAAGGGCTGAATTTGTCGTGGTCCAGTATCGTATACATACCTGAGTTAATGGTTAAAACAATTGTGTCTATCATTTTTGGTCATTACTTCTTCATATTTGTCGGACACTGCTCGCTCAATCTCATCAGCGACAAATTTATTTATTGGGTAGAAAAGGTTTAAGTCTCTCGTGCCGACTGTTTTGGTGGGGTAGGTTAATCTGTATCCTCCTTGTGGGC
>CAISER010000029.1 GCA_903884375.1 Candidatus Collierbacteria bacterium
CTGCTTGGTTTGCTTCGCACTCACTAGGATAGGTAACCCCATTTTGGCTACAAACGGGAGAATATAAGGAAGAACAAACGATTTCAGGTCGATCGGGAATCGAGGGAACAATAACTTTTGTGGGGATAGCAGTTGGCTGAGAAGCCTTGCTTGTAGTTTTAATCTGGGTTTGGGGAAGAATGATAATGCTGACGACAAGGACCCCAACCACAAGAAGTATGGGAAGGATTACCCAGAGTGTTTCTTCACCGTTTAGTTTGTTCATGGCAGATCCTTTAAAGGACTACCTTAAATATGACAGGGAAGGGAAAAAGTGTCAAGAAATTAAATTTTGGAAATTTGGAGGAAATCAAGCTCGACAGGTGTTTCACGGCCAAAGATACTGACCAAGACTGTGACCTTGCCTTTGGCGTCGTCTATGGCTGACACAGTGCCCAGAAGGTCGGTGAAAGGTCCTTCGATGATACGGACAGCCTCACCCATGGAGAAAGCGGCTTGGAATTTGGGAGCAGACTGTTCACCAAAAGCAGTGATGGCTTTGACTTCATTTTCAGGAAGAGGAGTGGGTTGGTCGGCAGTGCCGACGAAGCCGGTGACGCCTTGAGTAGTACGAACAGCCAACCAAGAGTCGTCGGTAACGATCATTCGAACTAGCATATAGCCAGGAAAAAGCTTTTCTTTAATGGTGGTTTTTTTGCCTTTGTTGATTTTGATTTTCTCTTGGGTCGGGATAAGGATTTCGTAAACGAAGTTTTCCAAACCCATGGACTCAACCCTAGTTTTAAGAGTGATTAAAACACGATTTTCATGACCGGACTGGGTGTGAACAACATACCATTTGGCAGAAATGGGGGCGTTGTCGGTGATGATGACATGATTAGGATCTTGTGTTTTTGGTACAAGTTCATCAATTTGTTTGGTTTTGTCTTCTTTTAGTTTCATTTTAGCGGTTTAATGCTTGTTGAAGCATGGTCGTAAAAAGATAGTCTAGTCCGCCTGAGTAAAACGCAACAGCTAGACTAGTAATGATGACTAAGATAGTCATCTTTAAGGCAGTCTGGTGAGACGGCCATTTTACTTGCTTTAATTCTAATCGAACTGAGCGTATAAATTCAAGTGAACGAGGCATACACGGGTATTTTATCACGAAGAGGTAACGTAGAGTAGCATCACTTGATAATTACGGCTGTTTGTAATATATTATGGGGCTGTACGTTTACATTTTCATTTTCAGAGGAGGAACCATGTTTGGACTAGTAATTATCGGGACCCTAATTTGCTGGGTCGCAGGTTTCGTTTTTCAGTTTTCCCAACGGAGGAAAGCTAAGGCTGTAGCCATCTGGGCTATTTTGAGTCTTGTCGGTAATTTTTTCATGAACCTAATTTTGGTTTATGCAATGATGCCGGCAATGACAAAGCCATTGGGTGGTTTGCAGTACTTATGGCTACCACTCCTGATCAATGCCATTGTCGCCGGTGCTATCTGGATGATCAGAGCCGAAAACGATGATGACACTCCGAGAGCTGGTGAGTGTGTTGGTTCTGTCGGTGCCTTAGTGTTGCTTCTGGTCATAATTTTGTTTATTCAGATTGGAGGTAACTGGGGTGAGGGGATCGCCAAGTACAAAGCAAATTTCTTGCCTGTTGAAGCAGCGGCGGTGGATGCATTTCCATCAACCGATGCTGAACACTTGGTTTTGGTTCCCTTGTCGCACGCAATGGCCAAAGGTGGCCGGGCACTTACCGAAGGTGGTCAAAACCTTGGTTCGATTTACAAACCCGGATCATATGTGCTCCAGCAGGTTGCCGGTCACATGTACTGGGTGGCACCTTTGGTCTATCAGAACATCCTTGCCAACCTTTCAAACATGACCAGCCCGGGTCTAATTGTCGTTGATGCCGAGAACCCGGACGCAACGGCAGTATTAAAGACAGATCATGTGCTTCATTACATGCCTGAGGCTATTTTTAATCAGGATCTCGTACGCCATGCGTACTTGAACGGCTATTCCGGATACAGACTGATCGACCCGACGTTGGAGATCGACGATAACTGGGTACCTCACTTCACCCTGGACGCCAGTCACTTTGTGACAGGCCTAACTGGTATTGATGTAAAAGGTATCCTTGTCATCAACTCCGAGACAGGTGAGATCACCATGTACAAAGTCGAGGACAAACCGGCTTGGGTAGACCGAGTTTTTCCTCAACAGGCAGTCGATGAGTATATCGGTTGGTACGGAAACTGGCACATTTCGCCATTTTGGTTCTGGAACAACTGGCAAGGTAAAGACAAAGAGATGTCGGCAAATGACATCACTCCAATTGCCTGGAGCACAATGGAAGGATCTCCTGTTTGGCAGTATGAAATGACTTCCCAGAAATCGACTGACCATGCCTCTACCGGAGTAATTCTGGTCGACAGCAATAAGCTGAGGGCGGTGCGCTATCCGATCTATGGAATCGCGGTTGGATCACAGGTAAACGACTCGTTTGCCATGACACCCGATAACAAGGTGACCCAGTTCCCGCACATTGCGCCTGTATTGGTAAAGATCTACGACAGACTGACTTGGTTTACGGTCTATGTCAGCAATGACACGACTTATGCCACGTTTGTTGCCGTTGGTCTAATGGATGCTCAGTATACCGGTGCAAACAATGTGATCATGGCAACTTCGAAAGAAGCTGCTTTGGCACGATATCACCAATGGGTAGCCAACCGGCCGTCAAACACGACCGAGGTCGGAGCAACAGTTGAAGACCTGACTATAACCGGTACGGTCGACCGCGTTCAATCCGAAGTGCAGAACGGAGTGACTTATTACTTCTTCTACATGAAAGACCAGACCGGAAAAATCTTACCCACCGTGTTTTACGGTATCGCCGATCAGCAGACCGCAGAACTGCGGTTCATACGAGAAGGCGACACGGTCAGTTTCAGCTACAAACTGGGAACCGACGGAACAGCTACGATCAGCATTTTTGACGATCTGGCGGTTCCGGCTCAGTAACATTAAGTTTTCCATATCTATCAGCCCCGATGAAAGTCGGGGTTTTTTGTTTCACAGGACTTGACAGAAGTTTTCACGACATGATTAAATGAATGTGTTCTGAACTTTGATTGATTGGGAGGTTTTTCCTCCACAAGCATCCTAAAGGGGAACGGAGTTCCCGACATTTCCAGTGTCGAGACAGTTCACCCACCATTATGATTTTCGGGGAAAGATCCTGATCTTCAAGGTCAGAGCAACAGACTTGTGTCTACGTGAGCTTCTGTATCTAACACAAGAGAATCCTTAACAAAGGGACAGATAATTGAGTAGGGAGGTCGAAACATGAAGTGTCTTTTAGAGTTTAAAACATCTTGAGAGATCTCATCAAGATTGTTTGTGGCGGTCCCGGTATGGAAGGGTAAGCCGACAGTAGAAGATACAAAATGAGTTGACCATTTTTTAATAATGCTGAGATGCAGAATGTTTTGTTTTATAGTTCTGCGTGAGAGTATTGTTTTTTGTAGTTATATAATGTTTGGAATTGCACTTTGAATGGAGGATAGCGTGGATATTTTTGTTTTTAGCGATTTATTCGGATCATTTCGGCCTAAGGATAAAGAGTATCATTGCCACGATGGAGAGTATATTCGTCGGCCAGACGGCGCCATCTTTTTGGTAATAATTGAGACTAATAAAAAAAGAATCAAAAAAATAAAACCAACCGAGATGCTAAACGATGTTTCCGTGATTGAATTGGTTCGTAATGTTTGAAATCTGATAAGTACCGATAGCTGTAATATTTACCCGTCATAATGGCGGGTATTTTAATGGTTTCTAATGAGTTTCTTGAACACCTTTGCCAGTTTTTTGGGATCGTGGCGGAGACGATTGAGTTTTTGGGTGATAGAGATAATATCAGAAGTTAATACTTTGATAGCTTTAGTTTGAACATTTTTTAACTCGTTTTCTGTCCAACTTAAAAAATGAGCGTGTTCTAGAGCATACGCTTTGGCTACGCGGGGGAAGCGTTTTTCAAAGGCTTTTTGAGTAATGTTGGGAGTGATAAAAATATCGATGGGTTTTTCAAGGTCAGTGTATTTTTTGAAGACTTTAATGTATTTCTCCGGCGTGAAACGATGAGTTTGATTTCTGTTGGTGACGAGATTGGTAATGAGAATCTTTTGAGCTTTGGAGTTTTTTAATGCCTCTTTGATGCCCACAGGAAGGAAGTTGCTTATAATTGAGCCATACAAACTGCCGGGGCAGTATATTAGAAAATCAGCACTTCTGATGGCTTCCATTGCTTGGGGAGTGGCAGGAACATCGGGATCGAGCCAGAGATCTACGATGGAGTTTTTGGACATGGATTGTTTGTCTAATTCATGTTCGCCTAGAAAAACGGTACCGTTTTTAGTTTCGAAACAAATATTACTGGGATCTGTGGTAACAGGAATAACAGTTCCGTCGAATTTGATGCTTAAAAGCTTTTCTAAGTGCTCCTGAACTTTGATGAAGTCGTCATGGTACATTTCAAGGAGCGCGTAGTAAATGGTGTAGCCAAGATTACGTTGGCGACCGTCGGTGAAGGAAACCAGTTCGGTAAAAGCCTTAATGTTTTTTTGATGATTGGTTGAGCCAATAAGGGAAATGAGAGTACGGAGAAGATCGGAGATGGCGATGACTTGATCACGTTCATCGGAGCGAATGATACCGGTTTTGCCTCCCGAGTCCATGGAGGCAGCAATACAAGAAAGATTTTTGTATCCGGCGAGAAGGAGCGCTTGGGTGATAATTGGGGCTCCTGTGCCTCCTCCAATGGTAACAATCTTTGGCATGGTTTGATGATAGCAGACGGAAAGGTTTTTTAGATACAATAGAACTATGGAAATATTAAATATGGAAAGAGTTGGGCATAGTGAGGCAGTGCAAAAAACAGTAGAAGTTTTAAAAAAAGGCGGTTTGGTGGTTTATCCAACAGAAACGGTTTATGGGTTGGGAGTGGATGCTACATGTGAGAAAGCCTTGGAGAAACTTTGGCAGTTTAAAGGAGAGAGGGGAGACAAACCCGTACTGGTGGCGGTGTCGGATATAGCAATGGCGGGGAAATATGTCGATTTTAGTGATTTGGGTAAAAAAGTGGTCCAAAAATACTGGCCAGGTGCCGTGGCTATTGTAGCCGTGAGTAAAAATATGGTAGCCAAAAAAGCGCAAAGTGAGTCAGAAAATCTGGGACTTCGAAATCCGGATAACAAAGATATTTTAGAGATTATTTCTGCGTTTGGGAAACCGATTACTTCTACATCTGCGAATATTTCCGGTGCGATGACGGCTAGAAGTTTAGCTGAGTTTTTGAGTACAGTACCCACGGAAAGACAAGAACTAATTGATTTATTTATTGATGCAGGAGAGTTGCCATTAAGACAGCCTTCAACAATCGTGGATACGACAGGGAAGGAAATAAAGATTTTGAGGCAAGGAGAAGTAGAAGTGAAGATATAAGGTATTTTGGCTTGAGGAGCAGAATGAAGAGGCTGATGGTTACATTCGCCTCCGCCATGGGCGGACTTAGGAAAGGCGGATTGAGTACAAAAAGCCCCCTCGTTTTGAAAACGAAGGGGCATGATCTAAATTGCCATGAGCATGAGCGCAATGAGAATCGGGGTAACGGCGAAGATGAGAAAACCCAAGAAAAAATAATTAAAGTAACTGTTGTTATGTTTTATTTCATCTTCGGAGGGATTTCGAAGCTGTTTTGAATGAACTAAGATAACGAGAGAACATGCTCCATAGAACAGCCCCATTATTACAAAAAGCCAAAAAACAGCCGGGCTTACGGAAATCATATTACCTCCTTTCTTCGTTTGTTACCAAACGAATATTTTTTTACTCGTGCAAGAAATATGAGAAGATGAGAATTTAAAGATAAGGATGCGGAAATTTACAGCGTTCTTGGGTGTCATTGTCGTCTTCAGAATATAACTCTAGCGAGGATACAGCTCTAGCCATACCTGACGTGCCAGGATATTGTTTGGTAAGAACGAGTTTGCTGGGTTCATTGGTGTTTTTGGGAACAAAAGCACTGGAAACATAAAAATTAATTCCCGGAAGATTTTTATCTTTTTTCCCTTCGTTAAATTCGGAAACTATTTTTTCGATGATGTCGAGCCATATTCGCATATCTACATCGTTCCAGATTTTGATGTAATAAAGAAAAGCATCTTGTTTTTCCAAGTAGCCGGTAGCAAATTCGTTATCGCTGTATTCAAAATATAAAATGGCATCAAGCTCAAAAGTGGTAGGATCTGTTTTTTTTGAAGTAACGTTTTTAAGATTGGCAAAACCAAGAGCTTGATTATTGAGTGTATTTGTTAATGGAGGCGGGGTGAGAGTGAGGCCGATGGATGGAAGATTGAGAAGACCATCAATGTATTCACCGGTGTTTGGGTCAATAAAATATACGCCTGTTTTGGATAAGGATAGAAGGATATTGTATTGAATTACCGGGCGGATAATTTGGATTGGTTCAGATGGGGTTGTTTCTTGATTGGGATCTTCCTGATCGTCTAATTGGGAATTTTCCACAAGACCTCCTTTTTTGAATGTTAGAGTACGGTTGGGAGTAATTTATCACAGGTAATCAAGAAAATATATAAAGAAAAATTGCCGTTATTTGTTGTATTGTCAAATCGGTTAGAAATAAAGCAAACAGATAAGTTTGCTTTTAGTCGAGGATCGATAATGATATTGATAATGGCAGTGTCGAGGTGGTAATCTAGGTGAGGATGAATAATAGCGAACAGAAACTCAAAAAATATCCCGGTGAAAAGGTAGAGATTAGATTTTTTGACACGGATTGCAAAGAGGATATGATTCGATTGCGCAGGATTGTCGATCACAAGGACGTTCAGGAAATGATGGATAGTGTGGCGGGAATGTCCAAAAGAGACCGTTATGAGTGGGCGGATGAAAAAGGCGCTTATGGCCGATATTATATGTTTGCGGTATCGGGAACCGAAGCTATTTTTGGTAAAGAGCAGCCAGACGAGATTGGACAAGTACAGGGATTTGTATATCTTTATGCAGGAAGTGAGGAAAAGAAAATTGTTAATAGAATTGTAAGACTAGGACTAATAAAGAGAGATGAGGTTGCCGACAACAAAGTATTTGAGATTAGCTTTGCAAAACTACCTAAGGCTCCCGGGGGACAGATTTCCAGTGCGGTTAGACAGGCTTGTTTAGAGCTTAAGAGGCTGGATCGTATCAAGCGGGGGACGGGAGTGTTTGTTTTTTGTTTTATTGATGAGAAAAATACAGGTTCGATGAGAGTAGTTGAGGCCTGTGGTTTTGTGAGAAGAGGAAGACATTTTTACGAAGAGGACTCGAAAGAAATGAGCGCTTTGTATGTATTGGAGTACGCCAAGCTTCGGGAGATAGAGAAGAAAAAAGAAAACGGTTGATTTTATCCTTGAGAAAATGTTAAGCTGAATTCATGATTGGAATAAAAGATTTGTTGGGAATTAAAAAGAAAATGAAACCTCTTGAGGAAAAAACCAAGCAGGAGAATGAAACAGTTGTTGGAGAACACCAAGAGCCTGTTACAACACCAAAAACTCATAAAAAGGCAAAATTAAGAATTGACAAAGATGCTCTAAAAAAATTAGGTTTGGTAGTGGTTGCTTATTCTCACGTTGAACGAGAAATGTTTCCAACAGAAGAAGCCTATTATGCCGAAGTAGAGGTAGAGGATAGAGCCAAAGAAGTGGCAGAGAGAATCGAGAAGCTGGGAATCACGGTAAAAACTCTACCTGGTGACCAGTACTTTTTGACTAATTTACTA